>JAADGX010000283.1 GCA_013152135.1 Chlorobiota bacterium | reverse complement strand
CGTGGTCCCTGGCCGGGTTTACCGCCCACACGATTTCGTTCATGGCTTCCACGGAGTTGCGCGCAAGGCTCGCGATGGTATTGAGTTGTGATGCCTCCGAACCGGCGCGGGCTTTTTGCTCCAGGTCGCTCAGCAGGGAAATTGCGCTGAGATTGGCTCCGATGTCGTCGTGGAGGTCCGAAGCGATACGCGTGCGGATGCGTTCACGTTCAAGCGTCTGGTACAAGTGATACCGGTAGAGCGCGTACCCGGCCGCCCACGAGACCACGAGAACCAGCAGCCAGAAAAAGGGTGTCCGGGTGAACATCGGCGCCACGGTGATGGAAAGAAGCGACCGTGACCGCGTCCACCGCCCTTCTCCCGCGCTCGCCTGGGCCACGAGCGTGTAATCGCCATCCTTCAATCCTGCCAGGGAGATATTGCCGTCGCGTGATTCGTGCCACGCGCTGTCGAGTCCCTGGAGAAGGTAGCGAAAGCGCACTTGCCCGGGGTTGCGGAAGCTGGGAAACAGGAGCCGCAAGGCGATGAATCCGTCCGACGGGCCGATTTCCAGTCTGCCGGTCACCGGGACGGGTTGGTTGTCGACACGGATGTCGTGAAGGATAACCGCGCCGGGCAGGTGAACGTCGCCGGTCGCGGCCGCGCTTGTCGGCAGGGTGGAAGGGTTGTAACGGGTGACGCCTCCGATGGAACCGAACCAGAGAAAGCCGTTCCCGTCCTTGAGCGTAGCGCCCGAGTTCATCTCGTTGTCAACCAGTCCCTGGGCGGTGGTGTACGTGTACAAGCGGGTTCCGTCCATCACGGTGATCCCGGCATTCGTGCCGAAGTAGATGCGCCGATAGTCGTCTTCGATGATGAAGTACACCGTGTTTCCGGATAGCCCATGGCCCGTGTTGAGAACGGTGACGGAGTCGGATTCCAAACGAAATACGCCGTAGCCCACGGATCCGAACCAAGGCTGATTTCGCGAATCGATGAAGACGGAAGCAATGCGCAGGCCGTGCAGACCGCGAACCGGCGTGAACTGCTTTTGCCCGGGGACGAGAAAAGCAGCACCCGCGTGGGTCCCCGCCCACAGCACGCCGGAAGAATCCTCGGCGATCTGCGTGACGCGGTTCGAAGGCAATCCGTCCTGCTCGGTCCACGTCGTTATGCGCCCTTCCCGGAGCAGGGCGAGGCCGTTTTGGGTGCTGATCCAGTATCCTCCCTGCCGGGAAGGAATGATGAATTCCACCCTCTTGTCGGGAAGGCCGTCGGCGACGGTCAACGAAACCATCCGGCCCTCGCGGAGAACGGCAATGCCGTTCATGGTTGCGAACCATACGGTGCCGTCTTTCGCGACCAGGATGTCGCTGATTGAATTGGAGGGCAAACCGGTATTGACGGTCAGGCTCCGGACGACGCGGTCGTGTTCGAGCAGGAGCGCCCCTTTTTTGATCGTACCCAGCCATATGGAGCCGTCGGTGTTTTCCGCCAGCGACCAGACGCCTGTGGCCCTCCTGGGGCCGAGATATACAAGGCTGAAAGACGTGAATCGGTCGGGGACGAAACAAAAGACTCCTCCCTCGGTACCGCACCAGATGCTGCCTTCGCGATCGGCGAAGATGGCGGTGACGCGTGTTTCGGCAAGTCCGTTTCGCTCGTTGAAGAACGTGCTCGTGCCATTCGTTATACGGTAGAGACCGGAGGAGACGCCTGCCCAAAGGTTACCGGTCGCGTCCCGCGTTGCGCAACTGATCTCCACGCCGGGCAGCATGGCGGAAGCCTCCTCCAGCACGCCGTCGCGGGGAAAGGGCGCGGGAGTTATTTCCCGGCGCTGAATGTCGGCTTTAAATGATGCTCCATCTGCGAGGATGTACAGGCAATCGTCGAGGAGGCGCAGCTTGCGAACAGGTCCGGGGACAGCGGCGAGGAACCGGTTAAAAGCGGAATCCGTCCTGTCCATGGCATGGACATCGAGTCGAAGGCACCGTACGCCATCACTGCTCCCGGCGAACAGGTGTGACGAGTCCACGGCGAGCGCGGTAATACGAGCGGGAATACCGCTGTCCACAGGGCCGAAGACCACGAACCGCGTTCCATCGAACCGGTTCAGCCCGTTGTCGGCAGTACCGATCCACAGGAATCCGCGGTGATCCTGGACGATGGCGGTGATGGAATTTTCCGACAGCCCCTGCGCAGTGCCGTAACGATGGAAGGGATACGTTTGAGACTGCGCGCACACCGGCAGAATGAGGAAAGCGAAAACCGTTAAGAGGCGTCTCAAGGGAGCAAATGTCGCCGGTGTTCCCAACCACCCCGGATATACTTCGTTGGAAATTGCGTCCCCGGATAATCGTTCGGCTCGTACGTTATTTGTGTCCTGCATGTATCCGTGCGCGTTTTGTCACGTCTCATGAAACCTGTGAAGCGGGTGTGTCTCGCAGGCGCCTTGCGGCTTCCTCTGGTGGAACGACGTTGATGTATATCCCCGTTCCGATTTCAAACCCGGCGGGGGTGGTCACTTTGGGGATGAGGATGAAGTACCAGTGCAGGTACCGCACGTCCTCGTCCCCGACCGGGGCCGAGCGGATGATGAAATTGTAGTCCGGATTGTCGAGGGCAGTGTAGATGCGTTCGGTGATGTCCCGCAGGATCGCGGCGAAGGATTCCAGCTCGTTGTCCGCGGTCCAATGGTAACTCTGGATGTGCCGCTTGGGATAAATACGTGCTTCGAAAGGCGATCGGGAGGCGAAGGGACAGAAAGCGACGAAATGCTCGTTCTCCACAACCACGCGCTCCTGCTGACGGAGTTCCTCCTGCACCAGGTCGCAGTACACGCAGGAACCATACGTGTCGTAGTGCTGCATGGCCTTTTGGAACGGGTCCCGCACGTGAGGTGGAATGATGGGAGTGGCGATGATCTGCGAATGGGGATGCGCCAGCGACGTCCCTGCTCTTGGTCCGTGGTTTTTGAAGATGGTGACGTGCGAGATGTCCGGGAAGTGAGAGATCGCGTGCTGTCGTGCTTTTAACGCTTTTACGTAGCGGAAGATGTCGTCCTGGCTGCGGCTGTGGAGCGGGAGGTTGTGTACTGGTGTCTCTATCACCACCTCGGCCACACCGTAACCGGTGGCGGAGAGAAAATTGCCGTGAGGCACGCGCTGCGGCTTCGTTTCCCGGTCCAGGGCGGCGTACTTGTTCCTCACCACGCGGACTTTCCAGGATTCGGCATCGGGATCGACGTAAGTCGGATCAGCAGCCAGGTGCTCGTTGCCGGGACAGAACGGGCAATCGGGGTCGTACTCTTGTTCCGGCGGGTGGGCGTCGCATTCGTGAGCAGGCTTGAAGTCTTCGGGACGGCGGGCGCGCTCTGTTGCGATGATCACCCATTCCTTTGTGGCGGGGTTCTGACGGAATTCGGACATGGCTGTTTCCGATAAAGTTGAACGATATTCGTGACCGATTACGAAAGGGGGATGAAAATGCATCCCCGCGAGTTCTGATCCTTGGTTTTACTTCGCGAGTAGTTCAGCTTTTGCCTGTTCATATCGCTCGTGCTCGCGTGGCAGTGTTACTGCTTCTGGAGATGCATCCGTTCAACCGTCTCCACGACGGCGTCGTGCAGAACCGGCCGGAACTTGACCAGTCGGCGGTTCTTACGCGTCGGGTAAACGCGGTTGGTCAGGAAAATGACGTAGAGCTTGCGCTCGGGATCGATCCAGATGGAAGTGCCGGTAAAGCCGGTGTGCCCGAACGAGTTCGCCGAAAAGTATTTCCC
>JAADGX010000107.1 GCA_013152135.1 Chlorobiota bacterium | reverse complement strand
AACCGGCGGGTCAGGTTCACGGCGGATACCGCCGCGTCAGGCTTCTTCATGCTGTTCCCTCATGAGGTAGATGAACACGTCTTCGAGGCTGGGAGGAACGGTTTTCAGGACCTCGTCTTCCCCCGTAACCGTGAGGGTCTGCGCCCGGACGTCGCTCTCCGGCACCGCTTCCCGCGCCGTGAAATGCACCCGGTCGCCGAACGTGTGCACTTCCGTGATCGCGGGGAGAGTGCGCAGACGCTTCGCCAGCGCTACCGGGGAACGGGTTTCGATCTCGTACAACAGCCCCGGGAAGAGGGAAAGAAGATGAGCGGGCCGGTCGATGGCAAGGATACGCCCGCGGTTCATGATGGCCACGCGGTCGCAGAGGTCGGCTTCGTCCATGTAGGGTGTGGAAACCAGGATGGTCACGCCGTCCTGCTTCAGCTTGTGCAGGATGTGCCAGAACTCCTCGCGGGAAACGGGATCCACGCCGGTCGTGGGTTCGTCGAGGATGAGGATTTCCGGTTCGTGGATGAGAGTGCAGGAAAGCGCCAGCTTTTGTTTCATGCCCCCGCTGAGGTTGCCTGCCAGGCGGTTCTTGAACGGCTCCAGGTTGCTGAACGCGAACAGACTGCGGAGGCGTTCGGTCCGTTCTTTCTCGGGCACGCCGAAGAGGCTGGCGAAGAAGAGGAGGTTTTCGCGCACCGTCAGGTCGGGGTAGATGGAGAAGCGCTGGGGCATGTAGCCGATGCGTTTCCGCAGGTCCCGGAACTCCGTGGCCACGTCCAGGCCCGCCAGTTGCAGGCTCCCTTCCGCGACGGGAAAGAGCGTGGCCAGCGCGCGGAACGTCGTAGTCTTGCCCGCTCCGTCCGGACCGATCAGGCCGAACAGCTCGCCGTGCCCGACCTCGAAGGAAATCCCCCGCACCGCGTCCACCGACTTGTACGAGAAGTGAAACTCGTTGACGCGAATGGCCGGCGGAGCGTGTTTCGCGTTAGGAAGAGCCTGTTTCATTTCTGCAGCTCCAGCCGCAGCTCGACCGGCATGCCGATCTTGAACACGTTGTCGGTGTTTTCGATGGTCACCTTGGCGCGGTACACGAGGGAGGTCCGCGTCTCCTCGGTGAGAATCGTCTTGGGCGTGAATTCCGCCACGTCGGAAATCCACGTCACCACGCCTTTGAATTCCCGGTCCGGCATGCCGTCCACCTGGACGGTTGCTTCCTGTCCTAGCTTGATGTATGGGATGTCCCGTTCCTCGATGTTGAACTTGACCCACATGGTGGAAAGATCGGCCAGGTCGGCGACGGGAGAGCCTTGTCCGACGATTTCGCCGGGGTCGACGTAGCGGGTGAGAATGACGCCCGCGGCGGGTGCGGTGATTTCGGCGTCGGTGATGTTGCGTTTCAGCAGGTCCATCCCCGCTTCCACTTGCCGCAATTTGGCCTGGAGGACTTTCCGGGCGTTGCGGGCGGAGGCGAGGTTCTTCCCGGCCACCTCCAGCTTGGTCTTTACGTCGTCGACGGCCTGGCGGGTGACGGCTCCATCCCGGAGCAGGGCGGCCATCCGCTCGTACCGCGTCTTCACGTTGTCGTACTCGGCCTGGACCTTGTCGATGGTTTCCTGCGCGTTTTGCATCTGGACCAGAAGCTCCGCCCTCTGCGCCGAAACCTGGTCGAGTCGAAGCTGCGAGGGTTCCGTATCGACGGTGATAAGCACGTCGCCCTTGTTGACGCGGGCTCCTTCGTTAAACCGGACCGAGGTAACCGTGCCAGCGACCAGGGAGGAAACCCTGATGGATTCCGTGTCCATCAGGCCCGTGTACGTGCGGTGGTTCTCCGGCTCGGTCGCGCACGCGGCCAGCAGCATGGAGAGGGATAGGATGATTGCCGGAAATCTCATTGTTGTTCTCCTGTCAAGGGTGTTCCTGCGATGTATTCAAGTTCTGCGTTTTTCAATTGGTACTCGATAACGGTCTGGTGCATGCGGATAGTCGTTTGAGTCAGCGCCGTTTCGGCGTCGACGAGCTCGGTGGACGTCGCCATGCCCCGGGCGAACCGCGCTTGCACGATGTCGAATTTTTCCTGCTGCATGGCCTGCTTACTTTCGAGGAGAGTAATGGCTTGCTGCTTGTCCTCCAGTTCGATCCGGGCGGCGCGGAGCTTTTCCGCCACCTGCTTGCGCAGCAGGGCGTCCCGGAAGTTGAGCTTTTGCAATTCCAGGTCGAGCTTTTCCTGTTCCCGGACGTCGCTGCCCCAGCGGAACAGGTTCCATTCCAGGCGGACGCCCGCCGTCCAGTAGTCCATCCACTCGTTGGCGATCTGGTCCAGTCCCGGCCGGCCGTACTTGTAACTACCGGCGATGAACACGGACGGATAGAACGCGCTGCTCTCCGCTTTTTTCCTGGCGTTGGTCAGGCGGCGTGAGAGGTCGAGTTTTTTCATCTCCGGGAGGTTGGCGAACGCGGTTGACAGAAGCGTTTGCTCGTCCACCGCGGGCAGGAGCCCCTTCGCCAGCGTGTCCGGTTCCACCTCGATGGATTCGGGAAGGCCGGTGAGCTGGGAGATGCGGAAGATGTAATAACGTTGCTGCTGCTGCGCGTGCAGGCGCTGTATGCGAATCTCCTGCAGTCTGGTGGAGATGTCCAGCGTGTCCGCGGCGAGAATCTGGCCTTGCTCGACCAGGGCTCGTGCCGTCCGCAGGCGTTTGCTGAGCTGCGCTTCACCCGCCGCGAGCAACTGGTCGGTTCGTTGCCACATCTGGCTCATGCGGTACACGGTGATGGTCAGGAAACGGACACGGTTCGCTGCCGCACGCGTGTCTTCCCGCGCCAGCAGGGCTTTCTGTTCCTGGATGTCCTGCAAGGCGGAGAGCTTGAATCCCGTGAACAGCGGCATGCTCACCGTGATGCCGGTTTCCATGATGTCGTGGTCACCGAAGGTAATGGTCCGCGCGGGAATGCCCGGCAACGACGGCAGGTTGATGCTCATGAGGTCACTGAGATACGAGTACGAGGTGGAGAAATCGAGACTCGGCAGGCGCGACGCCTTCGCCTTCGCGACATCCAGCTCCGCCTGTCGAACGCCGAGTCGCGCTTCGCGGATTTGTTCGTTTTGCTCGAGAGCCAGGGCTACTGCTCGGGAGAGCGGTACGCGTTGCTGAGCGTGGATGGCGAGCGGCGCCAATGCCACGAGCAATAGGATAAGGGTTTTTCTCATGATTCACCTTCCGTTCTGGGTTTCAAACCGTAGTACAGGAGATCGAACACGGCCTCGGCCCGGTGGTCGAGGAATTCTTCCTTCCGCCCGGCGAGCTCGGGTTTCATCAGTGATACCATCGGGTAGCCGATGAAGAAAAACACGCAGCATGATATTATGGAAATGACCACGTGGTCCACGTCCACGTTCCGGAAGACGCCTTCCCGGATCCCCTGCTCGATTTTCATGGTCAACAGCTCGGGCACCTCCGCGTCCTTTTCCATGAGGATTTCCCGGACCACGGAGCGGAGGGATTCGGCTCCCTCGGACAGTTCTCGCAGGATGAAAAGAGGAAGCTCGGGATGACTCCGGAGCTGGGAAATATACACGGTGATCACCTGCTTGATTGCGTCGAGGGGTGGTGTCGCCGGATCGAGTACCGGCAGGAGGATCCGGCTGAATTCCCGGAACACGCGCCTGAACACCGCCTCGTAGAGCCGGTCCTTGCTGCGGAAATAGTAGTGCAGGCTGGCCTTGTTGATGTGTGCTTCGTCGGCGATTTCCTGCATGCGCGCGCCGGATTTCCCTCGCCGAACGAAGACCCGTATGGC
>JAADGX010000151.1 GCA_013152135.1 Chlorobiota bacterium | reverse complement strand
TGGAGGAGCACGAGGGCGCGATGATCCGCGGATGGAAGCCGCGCTCCGTAAGTCTTTCCACCACCGCCACGATGGCCTCGCCCACGGATGTGCCGCTCCACTGCCGAACGTTGTCCGGCTCGAGGATCACTTCCAAGGCGTCGGGAACGAGGTTGTATTTCCGGCGCAGGTGCAGGAACACGGCCAGCATGAACTCCGCGTATTCCTCGGGCTCGTCGTGGTGATACTCACCGCCCTCTATCTGGCCGGTGAAAGCCACGTAGAGGAGATTGACGAACAATCGCTCGCCGCGGGCTTCCAGCCTCTGCCGCATGGGCATGACGATGTTTTCCACCTCCCAGTCCAGCTCGGTGAAGTGGAAGCCGGCTTCGTCGAGGGAATTCGGATAGGGGTTGTCGTTGACGGTGGCGTAGCGGTTTCGCCTCCACGAGTAATAAGCGGAGTCCGGCGGGGCGGGGCAGCCGTCGGCGACCCAGCGGGCGTAGTAATCCACGGTGTTCTCCGCGCCGCTCCGCACCTCGAGGCGCAGGCGATTGATGCCGACGTCGTCCACGGCGATGCGCACCAGCGAGTCGCGCAGGGCAGCGAAGTAGGGTTCGCAGGGCGCGGACACGTACGTCCCCACCTCCCAGCCGCGCATGACCTGGTAGGTAACGCTCGAATCGAGAGTAATGACAGCCTGGGCGTGAAGAGACGCGGGGGCGGCCAGCATTGCGAGCGGAAGCCACAGGGAAAGAAAACGTTTACGCATGACGCGAAGCCCTCCGTTCAAGATTCATGTTTTATTGCTCGATCATCAATGACGCCCGCCGGAACCGGGAGCTGGCGTCAGGCCTTTTTCTACCAGTTGTATTGATCTTCATGTTTCGTCCGCGTGGGACCGCCCAGGTATTTTTCGGCGTCCAGGCTTCTTCCTTTGAGCAGGATTTCACGCAGGATGATGGATACCTGGTCCGAAAGCAATTTCCATTCCTCCGCAGCCGGAAGAGTGGTGTGCAGGAGAGTGCCCGTGCCTGAGCGCGGCAGGTTGGTTTGAAACGAGCCCGGCTTGACTTGTATGTCGTTCCCGGCCTCCCAGGGGATGTCCGACAGGTTCACGTACACCGTGCCCAGCGGGAGTTTCCAGGCGAGGCGCCTGCTTTTGTTCAGCCGTTTGCAACGCTCTCCCGAAAACGCCAGCGCCACACCTGTTGTGTATTTTGTCACCGATTGCGCCGGGACGGAGGAAATGACCAGTGTGTTTCCTTCCAGCCTCGTTTCGCCGTCGCCGGGTATCGTTCTTGATGGCATCGTGGAAACGCCAGCGCCGAGCGCGACCTGGAGATCCCGCACGGGTTCGTCGCCCGTGTTGACAATCCAGAAAGCGTCGTCGCCGGATACCACGAACAATCCATGGCAGGCGCGAAGACGCCGCATCATGCCGGACACGGTATCGACGAGAATGGAGCCGTCGCCCAGGATGTTCTCCACGCCGCGCGCGAACCTCTCGTCGATGGCCAGGGTTTCATCGTTAGCGTATCGGTCCAGGTACTGGTAGAGAACGGTCAGGCCGTTTTCTTTCTTCAGCCTGTCCAGCGCGTCGGGGGAAGCGCAGTCGGCCAGGCTGCGCTTGGTGGCGCTGAACCAGCCGTTCACGTAGGGCTTCCGCGGATCGTAGTAAGGCATGGAGGGATTGCGGGCCAGCGTGTTGGTGCGCCGCGTCCGGAACAGGCGGACCTGGTTGATGCGCCGCGCGCAGACGTCGCCCCAGAAGAACGGACTCGATTCCACCTCGCCCTCGCATGAATGGCTGGAATACAGGCGCAAGAGTGCGCTGAAAGGAAAGCGATCCGTGACCTTGTGTTCCCAGTAAATGTTTTCGGCGTTCTTGGAATGGCAAATGAAGGTGTCGGACGGGCCGAAATGTTCATCGAGGAACTGGAACGCGCGTTCCGTGGCTTCGCGGAGGTTGTTTCCGGCGGAAGCGCCGTGCAGGCAGATTTCGAATCCATTGCGGGAAAGCATGCCGCAGTAGTCGCGGTACTCCTCGTCCTCGCACGTCACGCCGCGAAGGACGCTGTCCGGCACGGGAGGAATGCCGCACCTTTCCATGGGCTTGAAGGGCCAGACGGTCTTGGTGGTGACGAAGCCGCGGTCCAGCAGAAAATCGTAAACGGCTTTCACGCGCGCCTTGTCCGCGTTGTCCGTATCATCGGTAATGCAGAACCCCGCGCGGTACGGGTAGGGTGGCCAGATGAGGCGGGCCGGGATCACGTCTTCCGGCCCTTGACCATGATGATTCCCGCCAGGCGAGGGAAGGGGGGAATGCGCTCCAGGACGAAATCCACGATTCTGAACAGCGGCAGGAGAGAGGCGGGCAGCCGCCGCGTAGTGAAGAGAAACAACTTGACGCGTTCCACTTCGAAGCCCGCGTCGCGAAAGAGCTGTTCCGCTTCCCGCGCGGTGTAGAGGCGGTCGTTGATATGCTTCCGGATTCCGAGAACGCTCTTGACGAACACGTGCCACGGGGAATGCCGGTTGGGAAAATCGACGACGGCCACGCCGCCCGGACGCAGCTTCGCGCGCATGGCCCTGAGCGCGGCCACGGGGTCGGGACAGAAGCGAACGGTCGAAAACGAAAAAACAGCGTCGAAGGATTCGTCGGGAATCCTGGAGAGGACCTCGGCGTCGTCGGCCACGAAGCTGACGTTGGTGATTCCGTATCGCCGCATGCGTTTCTCGGCTATCGCCACGCTCTCCGGCGAAATGTCCACGGCGGTGAGGCGCTCGAAGCGTCCTGCAAGGAGGGAGGTCATCTGCCCGAAACTGCAACCGATCTCCAGGGCGTCACGGCACGAGGACAGGTCGGCGGCGCAGAGATTCAACGCTTCCCGCACCTTCCTGTCGATGAAGTAATGCGCGGCTTTTCCTTCGGGCACCCTGGGATCGTTTCCCTGCTCCAGCCACTGCTCCGTGTTTTTCTCCCGCGCCTCGCGGTCGTATTTCTCGATGATGGCTTTCTTGACTTCTATCCGTTCAGACATAGACACTCTTGGAATGTGAATCAGTTTGCTTGCATTGTTGTCGTGAATCCCGGAAAGGAAAAGTCCGAACTTTAAAGAAGTAAAGCAAGAAGAACCATGAAAGGCGCCCAGGATAATCACTGCTGCAAGGCGCTGGTTGCAGCGATTCTCCAAACCCTTGCTTTAAGGCGTCTGTTCTTGTCCGGGTACTCGGTTGGCGCCCTGGACGTGACGCGTCATTTTTCGTACTTTGTGTCCTGGATATGGGGATGGAGTACCCCCGTAATAATCGCCCGATACGCTGTCAAGCGAAAATCTTTTTCAATCGAGGACACTCCATATGCCCCATAGTAACGCCATGACCTCCAGTAAACCAGCGGTTCTTCTCGATTTTCTTTCCCGGACAACGCGAATAACAAGAGGACTGGGAGAGGCATTCAAAGGACACTCTTCCGAAATCCGCGGTTTTCTTGCGACACGCGTTTAAGAACAGACAAAGCTATAATAATTTCTGAAGGAACTGGAAATGGAGACGCCAAAGAATTATTCCATCGGTGACAATCACCTCCGCGGAATAGGATCAACCTTCACGATGCTCGACAAGATGCTTTGTGATTTCGAACGATTTGTAAAGGGAGAGGCGATCAAAGGTCTTTTGTATGTGGAAGAAGATGACCTGACCGATATGCAAAAGCGTGCTGTTCTCGAACACGTGGAAGCCATACGCGAGATAATAAGAACAATCCTTCAGAACATGGCTCTATCTACATGGAACGAGGAAACGTTTTTCCAGAATCATCTGGTCCAGGTGCGCCGTATTCTGGGAAAGTCTTATCGAGCTTGAAACGAGGTATCTCAAACGATATGGAGATGTCTCGCCGCAATTCGAATCTTTCTTCGACCCAAAACTTCACGATATCTCTTCCCATCTTGCCGAGCTTTCCCGCCTCATGCAATTCAACGAGAACAAACTGATGGATAAGTGAAATACGGGGGGATGTTTTGTCGATCATACTTGTGCGTAATATGGCCAGGCTATATGAGTTTGCTACGCGATCACGTGAAGGCGCTGCGATTGTTTTTCCCGTAACCGTTTTCATCACCAATACATTTTGAAGCCCAGCTCCCGCGTAAGGCTCCGGTAACTCGTCAGGTGCCGCTCCACCGCGTCCATACGCGTGTACCGGGTCAAGGTGGAAAACAGGAGCAGTTCGAAGGCGGAGGAGGAGAACCAGTCCACGTCCTTGGTGTAACCACACACGCACCGGGCTTTCGTCTTTCTCGTGAACTCCAGCACCTTCGCGCGCCCGATGTCCAGCGTGGCGCAGCTTCCGAAGTAGACGATCTTTCCGCGGCACGCTCCTTCGAGGAAGTCCCCGAGCTGGTCCAGGCTGAGGCGCTTCCTGCCAATGAGAATGGTGTCCGGTTCCCCGTGAAAGGCAAAGTAGCCGATTTTGTAGGAGCGGTACGCCCGTTGTCTCCACTTGTTCATGTAGAACTGGAGTTCTTCCACCGTCCCCACGTCCCGGTAGATGAAGTTGATCCGGTTGCTCTGTTCGAGAAATTGCAAGAGGGGACGAACGGTGTTTCTCTCCTTCAGGTCGGGAGACCAGTCTCCTTCCAGGCAGAAGATACCGGGTTTTCTCCTAGTTGCCACGGGATTATACCTCCAATTTTTGCCACAGAGGACACAGAGATCACAGAGTTAAATTTATCCTTGCTTCTACAGATCGTTTTGCACCATGGTCAATTATCAACCTCTGCTTCAGGGTTGTTGCCTTCAAATGCGAAAGCTTTCGGTTTTTGGCAACATCGGGCAGATTGATAATCATTCACGCCAATTATCCCAGGAATAAAACTCCTCTGTGTCCTCGGTGAACTCTGTGGCAAACCGATTCAGCCACAGAGGACACAGAGATCACAGAGT
>JAADGX010000297.1:3880-4530 GCA_013152135.1 Chlorobiota bacterium | reverse complement strand
GATCCCGACCATTTCGCGTTCTCCGGTTTTGCGCACCTTGATTTCCACCTTGCCGTCTTTCAGATTCCGCTCCCCCACAACCACCTGCAACGGGAAACCCAGGAGGTCGGCGTCGTTGAACTTGAAGCCGGCGGAAGCGTTCGTCCGGTCATCAAACAGTACTTCCACGTTCTCGTCCGTCAGGCGCGTGTAGATATCCTCGGCGGCGGTGGCGACCTGCTCGCTCTGCATTTTCAACGCGATTATGGTCACCTGGTACGGAGCCAGGGCCGGGGGCCAAATGATACCTTTCTCGTCATGGCTCTGCTCGATATGGCAGGCGAGTATACGCTCGACGCCGATACCATACGATCCCATGATGATAGGATGTGTCTTGCCGTTCTCATCGAGGAACGTCGCTCCCATGGCTTCGGAGTACCTGGTTCCAAGCTTGAAGATATGTCCGACCTCGATGGCGCGAACAACCCGCAACGGTCGGCCTCCCATTGGATCGGGCTCGCCTTCCTGCACCACGCGAAGATCGTAGTAGGCGGTGATTTTTGCGTCGCGGTCAAGGTCGATATTCCTGTAATGAAACCCGTTTTCATTCGCACCGCTAACGAGACCGTTGGCGTGCTCAAGACGCAGGTCGGCTATCTGGGGCAACTCGG
>JAADGX010000297.1:0-3842 GCA_013152135.1 Chlorobiota bacterium | reverse complement strand
TCCCGGGCGGGGCTTACCTCGTTAGCTCCCAGCGCCGCCTGAAGCTTGGATTCGTTCAACTGGTCGTTGCCCGCCATGAAAACGAGATACGGCGTTTCGTCCGCGATATACACCAACGCCTTGGCGCATCGCTCCTCAACAAGCCCGAATTGTTCCACCAGTTCATCGATCGTCCTGGCCTCCGGCGTGGCGAATTTTTCCGCGGGCGGGTTTTCCTCGATTCTTCCCACGGGAGGGACACGTGACGTCGCGACTTCCAGGTTGGCTGCATAGCCTGATTCCTCGTTGATCGCGCACATGTCTTCCCCCGCATCGGATTCCACCATGAACTCCTGGCTGCCCGTACCTCCCATGGCCCCGCTGGAAGCCCCCACAACAAAGAAATTCAACCCACAACGTTGGTAAATGCGATGATACGCGCGGGAATGCAATTCATAGCTTTTGTCAAGCCCCTCCCACGTCGCATCAAGACTGTAACTGTCCTTCATGGTGAACTGCCGGCTGCGGATCACGCCCGATCGCGGGCGCGGCTCGTTACGAAATTTCTCCTGAATCTGGTACCAGGCCTGTGGCATGTCCTTATAGGACTTGACGAAGCTCCGGGCAATGGATGTAATGATTTCCTCGTGCGTTGGTGCGAGCACGTACGGCCGGTTCTTGATATGAAACATGGTATCGCCGAACGCCTCCGTTCGTCCCGTTTCGTCCCACACCTCGACGGGATTAAGCGCCGGTAGATGAAACTCCTGCGCGCCGATAGCGTCCATCTCCTCGCGGATGATTTGCATCGCTTTCTTTAACGCCCGATAGCCAAGGGGCAGAAACGAATAAATTCCCGCACCCAAGAGCCGGATCATGCCTGCCCTCAACATGAGCTGATGACTGATCATGGTCGCGTCGGACGGTATTTCCTTCAGGGTCGGGAGAAAAGCCTTGGTTACACGCATGTGCTGGTTCCGTAATGGTGAATACAAGAAGACAGGCAGGTTTCTGCCTGTCGGCTGGTACCCCCGGGGTGACTCGAACACCCGACCAACGGTTTAGGAAACCGCTGCTCTATCCACCTGAGCTACGGGGGCGAAACATCTCACGTCCGTAAAATACGGCCTCGAGGGTCGCAACGCAACGCACGCGGATCTCATCCGGCGTAATGCCACAACCCATCTCGTTCGAAAGGCTGCCCAACATTCCTTATAAAACCTTCACGATGCCGCTCCCACGCCGGGCACGCCAACAGCTTCCCTGGCGGTAATATGTACACTGTGAATGCCTTGCAGAAGAAAAAGTTTTCAACAGACATTTTTTTGCAAGAAAGAATTCTTTTAGATTTGAACAGATGGATGATGATGGTACCATTCATTACGCAACATATCATCCCCCCAGTCCCCCCTTGTAAATCTTCACACATACAATGTAGGAGCTTCTATGACACTCGCATTTGAAGACTTCATGGCTGAAGTCAGAGCAAAGAATCCAGACCAACCAGAATTTCTTCAAGCGGTTGGAGAAGTTATTGAGTCTTTGTTGCCGGTGGTGGAACAACACCCGGAATACCGGAAAGCCAAAATTCTCGAACGCATTGTCGAACCCGAACGTGTCGTCATGTTCCGCGTGCCGTGGTTGGACGACAACGGCGAGGTTCAAGTCAATCGTGGATATCGCATTGAATTCAACAGCGCAATCGGACCGTACAAAGGCGGCCTGCGCTTCCATCCCAGTGTTAACCTGAGCATCCTGAAATTCCTCGGTTTCGAGCAAGTATTCAAAAACAGCCTGACGACGCTCCCCATGGGCGGCGGCAAAGGCGGTTCCGATTTCGACCCCAAGGGCAAGTCGGACAACGAAGTAATGCATTTTTGCCAGAGCTTCATGAGTGAGCTGTTCCGTCACCTGGGTCCCAACACGGACGTCCCCGCGGGCGACATCGGCGTGGGTGGCCGGGAAATCGGATTCCTGTTCGGACAGTACAAGAAACTTCGCAACGCTTTCGAAGGCGTCTTCACGGGCAAAGGTCTTTCTTACGGCGGAAGCTTGATTCGGCCCGAGGCAACCGGTTACGGATGCACCTACTTCGCCGCGAATATGCTTGCCACACGCGGCGAATCGCTGGAAGGCAAGACCGTTACCATTTCCGGATCCGGAAACGTTGCCCAGTACGCCGTGCAGAAAGTCAACGAACTTGGCGGCAAGGTCGTTACGCTCAGTGATTCCAGCGGCTACATTGTCGACATGGATGGCATCTCCGGCGAGAAATGGGACTTCGTCATGGAACTGAAGAACGTACGCCGCGGAAGGATACGCGAGTACGCCGAGAAATATCCCAACGTGGAATACCACGAGGGCAGAGGCGTATGGCGCGTTCCCTGCGATGTCGCTCTCCCATGCGCGACGCAAAACGAACTCGACGGCGACGATGCCAAGGCCTTGATCGAGAACGGCTGCATTTGTGTCTCCGAGGGCGCGAACATGCCGACAACACCCGAAGGTATCAACGTTTTCCTCAACAGCAACATTCTCTACGGCCCGGGCAAAGCGGCAAACGCCGGCGGAGTGGCGGTATCCGGACTCGAAATGAGCCAGAATTCCATCCGCATGAGCTGGACGCGCGAAGAAGTTGACGGGCACCTGCACCGAATCATGAAGGACATTCACGATTCCTCGTTGGCCGCGGCGGAAAAATACGGCACGCCGGGCAACTACATGCACGGCGCCAATATCGCCGGCTTCCTGAAAGTCGCCGACGCTATGCTGGCACAGGGCGTCGTCTAAAAGACGCTCCGGCCCCGTTTAAAAAGGCAAGGCGTCCTTCGTGAGAAGGACGCCTTTTTAAATGCATCCGTTTACAGGAAAAACACGGGAATCGTTATTCTTGTCCGTTCGAACGAGCCTCTTTCAATATCACGCCTTTGCCGGACTTACCATCCACGATTATTTCAACGTCCACCGGAAGAGAAACGCGCTTGATGTACTTCGTCTCCAGCGTCACCGGCTGCTTATCCAGCCAATCCCAATCAATAATATGGCGCGTATCGTAATGCCGAATAGTGAAGTAGGATATCCTGAAGGAAGTAATGTTCTGAAAGAAGTGCGAACCCTGCGATGGATCGATGTAAACGTTGGGCAGTGATGTTTCGACAATAGCCCGTGCACCGGAGATGGCCGGAAATTTCACCGGGATACCCAGGAAAGGATCCGCCGATCCCCATCGCCCGGGACCGATGAGGATGTACGATCGTTTCTCCTTAAGGAGCTCTTCATTAGCGCGCATGATGTCCTGGGCAATTTCCCGCGTTTCAAGCGTATTGAACGCTTCGGGTTTAACGTAAACGATATCCCGCACGCGCGCGATGCCGTTGCCTAACGTCTTCTCGCTCTGCACAAGGATTTTTTCGCGTGGAATATCGTCAAGCGCGACGGACTCCCATATTTCCTGAGTAACCATGGGACGAACCTGGAGGAAACTGAATTCCGCGGGCAAGGCGGATTTCGAACCGAGCTTGACCGCAAATTCAATCTCTACGGGACAGTTCATCGCCGTTTCACACATCTTCAACACCAGGTTCAACACCTTGGTCAGGGGAACGACCTCGGATTTCAGTATCGGCGCGAAATCAATCACGCGGGGGCCGGGGCGGGAAATGCCCTCGTACAGCATGTCGTTCTCCGCGGAATACGTGGACGCAATATGGGTAAGCGTTCCGTGCTTTTCCGCGTCCGCGATGCCGAGTTGCACGAGGTGCTGATCCTCGTGGGGAAGAGCATCGCTGAAATCGGATTCGAGATCAAGCGCATAGAACTGGACCTGCGAACAGTGGAAATAATCGCGTGCTGAACTGAACTGC
>JAADGX010000279.1 GCA_013152135.1 Chlorobiota bacterium | reverse complement strand
GGAACGCGCCATCGTCCGTTTTCCAGAAGCGAAGGAGGCCCTGTTCGTCCGCGGACACGAGAAGCTCGCCGTCGGGAGAGAATGCGATTCTTCGCGCTGTCAGCAAGTGCCGGGGCAGCAGGACGACGTCCGCGGAGGAAAAACGCGCTGGGGGAACTTCCGCTTCGCCCGTGCACGTAGCGCTGGGCGTGCTGGGAACGCGCCACTCGTAGCGAACGGCGCCACCCGCGTTGGTCATGGCGATCCAGTCGCCGCCCGCGTTGGTGCTGTAACGAAGCGTGACCGGCTCACCGCTTGGAGCGCCCTGCCAGCGCCAATCGAACCTGTCGCCCGCGAACAGGACTTCACCGCCGTTCGGTTGCAGCAGCTTGATGCGCGGATCGTGGAACACGCCCCCGGAAAGGACAACGTCCTCGCTGCATGGAGCATCTGTATCGAAGTGAAGACTGGAAAACACGCGGTTGGTGTCGGACGGGAGAAAACGCACGGTAAGCGTGCGTGATTTTCCTTCCCGCAAGGTGAACGGCGGTGGCGATCCTCCCCAGTTCGTGACCTGGAACTTGGGCCTGGAATACGACACTCCTCTCACGGTGACGGGACCGTTCTGCGCGGTGATCGTCAGCAGCCTGTTGGCGGGTTGTGTGGGCATGCTCCACCCGTAGTCCAGCCAAAGCGATCCGGCGGCGAGCCGCACAAGGCGATCGCCCGGCACGGAGTACACTGTGCGGTACGTCTGCGTGGAACCGTTGAATCGCAGCGAAATCGTAACGTCACGCTGCTCTTCGCAGCCGCTGCTGAGGTAGTACAAGTCGCAGGGCGGTTGGATGGAAAGAATCTCGCGTGCGATTTCCCTGTAAACTTCCTTGGCCCGGCTCTCGGTCAATACTTCCTCGAAATACCGTCCGCCCGTGCGCAGCGCGATCTGGCGCAGGGGAATCGAGTAGTGGTACGGCACCAGCAGGACCGTGTAAATGGTAATGTTCCCCGCGCGCGCGTCACTGACGATGCGATCCACTTCCTGCTGGGTGAGGGTTTCGTATCCATCGCTCAGGAAGACCAGCGTTTTGTCGCCCGCGCGCGTGTTGGAATAAGGAATGGCTCCCGTCTGGTCCTGGAGAAACGCCTTCAGAAAATCCGTTCCCACTCCCGTAGCCTGCAAGGCGTCGATGGAATTGAGCACGTTCTGCTTGTTGTTCGTAAACGGCAAGTGAATGTATGAAGAGTCGTCGAATGTTGTGATGCCGATGCGGGTCTGGGGAAACGGCAGCTCGTTGACCAGGGTCTTGGCCGCGCTCTTCGCGTAGTCGATGCGTGAAGGATTGCCAGCCGTCATACTCGAACTGATATCGAACGTCAGCGCGACGTTCAGGCTCTGGGGGATTTCCGGGGGACACGAGATCGAGGTAACGGGCCGGGTGATCCCGTTTTCAACAACCGTAAAATTGCCGGGTTTCATGGTAGTAATCCGCTGGCCGGATGCGTCCTTTGCCAGAAAATTAACCCGCACCGTCGGCCACGAAGAAGGATCGACTTCGTTCACGGTGAAGGTGAATTGCGCTGAAACGGTTCCGGCGCCCAGGATCAGGATGAGCAAGACGGTTGGTATGATCATGAGATTCTTCATGGCTATTCCGCTGGTGTTTCCACAAGGATGTGAACCGTACGACAGAAATTCCTCCCTTCCGGGATGGAGTTGTCGTACAACAGTTTCGCGCTTCCAACCGGGTTGATACGGACCTGGTCGGGCCGCACCGCGTTGCCCAGGGCGCGAACGACGGCTTCGCAGCGGCGCCGGGCAAGTTCGAGGTTGTATTTCGGATCGCCGATGCGATCAGTGTACCCGGAGATGGTCACGGTGGATCGCGGTGTAATGGCTTTCTTAACAACGTCAAGAATACGCCGGTTATTGGGTCCGATATCCGCCTTGCCGAACTTGAACAGGATCAGGCGGAACCGGTCGATGCGCTGGTTGCCCCGCTTTTCGATTTTCATCCGGCTGATGGTCTTCTGGCTCACGGGAAGGGTGGTCTTCAGGAGCTTTTCCTGCCCGCCTTCATCCTCGACCCGGAAGGAGGCGATGAATGGCTCTTCACCCTGGGGAGCCGTACGCGGATCGAGATCCCAGGGCAATTCCTCGGGCGGCTGGCCGAAACCGGAATACTCCTTTACTACTTCGCCGTTGCGGGTGACTTCAAGTTTCCATTGCCTGATGGGCAGGCGAGCGTTGACGAACGGTTGAAAAACGATTGTTGGAGTGCGGAGAACGGTTTGTATCTCTTCGCGGCGCACGGGCGCCAGTATCTCGTAGGTGTCGGAACTCAGCTCTACGCGCCGCGCTTCAGCCTGCCCCTCGGGTGTACGCGGGTCCGGTACCTGGTCTGGAAGTCGTCGGGCGAGCACGGTGATTTGCTTGGACGGGACGCCGCACCCGGTCAGGTAGTCGCGGACCGCGGTTGCCCGCAGCCTGCTGATCGTCGCATACCCGCGCCCGGCTTCGGTGGGATCGCGGTAGCCGGTGATGGTAAGCCTTGCCCCGGGGTGAGCTTTCATGCGGGTGCACACGATGTTCAGCAAATCCGCGTACACCTTGAGGGCGTCGGTGGACACCTCCTTTTCGTTGAATTTCCCCAATTCCACCGGCGACATCAGCCGCAGTGACGTCTTGCGCAAGTCGCTGGAGAAATGATCGAAGAAAATGTAAGGAAGTATCGGGAACAACTCCGACTTGATAATTTCTTCCACGGTGATAGTGACGAAGCGTGAGCGGCGTCCGCTCGTGTCCACCGAGAAAGCGGAAATGGCGATGGACAGCGGGGGAGCCGGCGGGGGCGGAGGCGGAGGCGCTACCTTGACCGGGGCTTTCTCCGGGAACCGGTAGAACAGACTCAGGCTGGCCTGGATAGGTATGGCGTACCACGTCACCGAGGGCGTCACCTGGGTCACGGGCAGGATGATTCCCGCTGATGGTTCCAGGCGCAGCGTGCTCCACAGAGGGATCTCGCTTCGGATGCCGAATCCCAGACCCCCGTAATAAGAAAAGGCATTCGGGATGTCACCTTCCATCTGGTTGCGCACGCGGGCGCCGTTATTGAAATACACGTCAGTCGGCGTGGTAAGTTGTTCCAGCTGTACGAACGAGCGCTGAAAAGTATAGCCGAACGTAGGACCGACGGTTATGGCCAGGGGAATAGACCACGGCTTGACCTTCACGAAAAAATCGAACATGAAAGATTCCAGCCTCGCGTCGAGTGTGTGCTCCACGAATGCTTCCTCGGGACCGCGCGGTGTCAGCACCGGCCCCAGCGAGTTCGTCTGCCGCAACGTTCCACTCGTCCCACGGTAGCCGATGCGGGGAAGCAGCGATACGACACTACCGATGGGAATATCGACTGCCAGTCCGAAGGCCGGGTTATAACCGTCGCCCTTGTTGAACGAGCTGCAACAACTTGGATAACCGGGAAGATCCTTGAAGTCCGCCTGGTACAGTGTGTAGTTCACTCCGCCGTACACGCCCACGGAGACATTCGGAGTGGAGTACTTCTGGGCGAATGCGCTCGAACAGGCGAATGATATTGCCATGAAGAAGAAGAGGAAAGTGACATTCGCTCGTAACGTCATGTTGATCCCGTAATATGATGAAACGTACCGGTCCGCATTTCAGGATAAGCCTTGGACAGGATAGTAGGTGCCCAACCCAACCTATCCTACAAAAATTTCCTCATGGAGGCAAGGAGGAAGAGGGTTGATTTCGAATTGGACAATGGGCGGATTGATGGATTGGCGAATTTGCGAATTAACGAATTGCACGCGGTCTGGTTGAACTTGCAGGAGGGAACTCCTGTTCCCGAACTTCCCGTT
>JAADGX010000154.1 GCA_013152135.1 Chlorobiota bacterium | reverse complement strand
CCACACCTCCTACGAGGAGCGACAACGAAGTGATAATAAATCCGATGATCGCGATGACATTGACAACGGAATCGAACGTCTTGGTCAGGAAATCCTGCTCGTTGATGCCAAAATCGTTATCCTGCCCGGGTTTGACGTGGCGTATTTTTCGGAAGAGTCCTATAAGTTCAATCTTGGTTTCGAGCTTGTTGTCCGGGTCCGCCGCCTTGACCGCGATCTCGATGGATTGCCGTGAGCCGTACATTTTCAAATGGACCAGCAACGGAATATACACCTGTGAATCCTTGCTGAAAAAACTCGATCCCAGCATATCGCCTTCCTTTTCCCACACGCCGATTACCCTGAATGCTTTACCGGAGATCTTCACCGTGCGCCCGATAGGATCGAGATTTGGAAAGAGTTTATCGGCCACGTCGTATCCGAGCACGCAAACCGGGCGGGCGTGTTCAACTTCCAGCGCGTTAAAGAACCGACCGCGCTCCGGCACGACGCCGGTCACCTTCATGTATTCTTCCGTCGTTCCCTCGATATTACACTTGACGGAATTCGATCCGAATTTCACCGTTCGTTGCCAGGTACCCGCAGAAGGGACAACCGCGGCTGCCGTCGTCATACGTTCTTTCAGCTTTTGCGCCTGATCCAGAGTGATAATTTTTCGATTACGGGCCTTCCAGTATGTGTCCGAGAACCAGTCCCACTTCGAAACGTAAATCACGTCCGAACCCAGCGCCTGAACACTGTTTTTCAGGGCGCGGTCCAGCCCCTCGATAACTGTCGCCATCAGCGTCACGGTGACGATGCCGATCACCACGCCCAGAGTAGTCAAGACGGAGCGCATCTTGTTTGCCCTGATCGAAGAAAAGGCAAACCGGATTCCTTCTTTCAGCTCATACCACTTCAGCATGGAATGCCGTTCTCCGTGAAGGAAAGCTCAGTCATTATCGCCGGACGTTCTCATCGCTGGCGATACCACCGTCAAAGAGCCGAATAATGCGATGGGCGTGTTCCGCGATATATTCTTCGTGAGTGACAAGAATAATCGTATGTCCTTCATCATGGAGTTCTGAAAACAACTGCATGATTTCTTCGCCGGTCTTGGAATCGAGGTTGCCCGTGGGCTCATCCGCGAGGATGATAGAGGGATGATTCACCAAGGCCCTGGCTATGGCAACCCGCTGGCGTTGTCCACCGGACAACTGGTTTGGTTTATGCGTCATGCGGTCGCCGAGTCCAACGGACTCCATCGCCTTCTGCGCTTTCCGACGCCGTTCGGCAGCAGAAACACCAGCGTAGATCAACGGCAGTTCAACATTGTGAAGCGACGTCGAACGTGGCAAGAGGTTGAAGGTTTGGAAAACGAAACCGATCTCTTTATTCCGAATCTCGGCCAACTCGTTATCATCCATCTCTCCCACGTTCGTACCGTTGAAGAGATATAAACCCGAAGTCGGTGTATCAAGGCAGCCAAGGATATTCATGAGCGTGGATTTACCGGAACCGGAGGGCCCCATGATTGCGACATATTCATTCTTATGAATGTCGATGGAAATCCCGCGGAGGGCGTGGACCTTTTCCATGCCCATTTCATAAACCTTGGTGATGTTCTCGATGTGTATTAACGTGTCCATGAGCGTTTAGTCTTTGTTAGCTGATCCGAATCTTTTTTTCTTCTTCTCAATTCTCACCCGCGTGCTGTCATGAAGTTCGCGACTGATCGCCCGGTAACTCCCTGATACGACTTTGTCGCCTTCCTTCAAACCACTGGTAACCTCAATATACTCATCATCGCTGATGGATGTTGCAACATCAACCATCCTCACACGATCGTTCTTGACAACGAAAACGACTTCTTGTGGTTTTCGACGACGATTCTTCTTGTCTCTATTACCCCCGGCTTGTCCTCGATCATCGGTGTTTGATTCCTCTTCGTCCAAGCCGGAAATTCTCCGTTCCCTTGTGGTGACGCTTTGCAGCGGAACCGCCAGGACGTCGTAATGAGTTTCCGTTTCTATATCGGCGTTGCACGACATACCCGGTCGGAACAAGAAGCCGGGATTGTGCAAGATGATGCGAACTTCAAAATTGGTTACTTCCTCCTGCGTTCCCAGGCCGGAAGTCTTCGCCGTGTTGGCGATCTGGTACACCGTTCCCACGAATACGCTATCGGGATAAGCATCCACGTAAATACGGGCCGTATCCCCGATGGACACCAGTACGACGTCGTTTTCATCCACTTCCACCCTGGCTTCCATGACATCGAGATTGGAAACGGTCATGATGTGCGTACCCTGTGTGAAACTCGAACCGCTGACCCGTTCCCCGAGTTTGGAAATCAACTCCGTCACGACCCCGTCTATCGGAGAGTAGATCGACGTTTTGCGCAGGTTTTCGACAGCACGGTCGAGACTGGCTTTCGCATTTTGGATCGAGTACTTCGCCGACTCGACATTTTGCACAGCGATATCATAACTGGCCTTCGCCGCTTCCAGATCCGCGTCGCTAATCAATCCTTTCGCGTGGAGTTCTTCGGCCCGACGGTACTCGGCGGCTTTCTGTTTTTCATCTGCTTTTCTTTGCAGCAACAACGCCTTCGCGGAATTCAGAGAAGCAATCGCCTGGTCGCGATCGGCAATGTAGGTGTCCGGTTTAATCCGCACGAGCAATTGCCCTTTCTTGATCTTGTCCCCTTCTTTTACCGGCAACTCGATGATTTCACCCGAAACCTCCGCGTTGATTTTAACCTGGGTTTGCGGTTCGATTTTTCCCGTTCCCTCCACGGTTTGGGTAATAGTGCGGCGGTGGACTTCCTCCACGTTGATGGCGACAATCTTTTCCTTGTCACCGCCGAACGCCACCACGAGAGCCAGGATAACGAGCAGTATCCCCAGGCCCCCAAATATGATGATCTTTTTCTTCTTCCGCTTTTTATCTTTGGACATTTTGCTAGTCTCCATTCAACAGCGCTTCAAGAGTTCCGAGATAGTACATGATTTTCTTTTTGACGATATGGAAATTGTATACTGCATTGACGCGGTCGCCTTGTGCGGCAGTGTAATTTGCTTCCGCAACGATCTGGTCCAGAATGGTCGCGGAGCCAAGCACATAGCGCTCGCGTGCCAACCGAACGTCTTCCTCGGTTGCTTTGAGATTCTTTGCAGTAACATCCAGGTTTTGTTCGGCAACTTCCAGGTCGTTCAACGCCTTGCGGAGCTGCACTTTGACCAGGCGCTTCGTTTCGTTGTATGTGTCTTCCGCGATCCGCAGGCGTATATCGGCCTGCTCGATCTGGTTCTGCGTTTGAAAACGATCGAACACACTCCAAGAAATATCCAGCCCGTAAAAAGCACGATCGTAGAGTAAAAAATCCCTCCACACGATATTATTCCAATTGTACTGCGCGAAAAAACTCACGACCGGCATGTAACCGCTCCACGCAATGGTCTTTCCTTTTTCAGCGCTACGGACGGCCATCTCCGCATTTTTCACGTCCGCGCGCTTTTTCACTGCTTCTTCCAACAACATCTCCGACGAAGGAAGCGAGGCACGAAAGGCCTGGATATCGGAAAGGCTGATATCTTCCGGTATGGAAGGATCGTTAATATTCACGTCCTGCATGTCCACCCCGAGATAGTACACGAGATCGAGCCGGCTGTTTTCCAGGTTGTTCTTCGCCTGGATCACCGATAATTCGTCCCTCCCGACTTGTACCTGCTGGTTGTAAACATCGGCGAGGGGCACGGAACCGACTTCGTTCATGGCTTTAATCTTGTCCAACTGCTCCCGGCTCCGTTTCAGGTTTTCTTCGCTCACTTTTAATAGCTGTTGATTGCGAAGAACGTTGAAGTACGATTCCGTAACCTTGAAGACAATATCCTGGCGCGTTTGAAATTCCTTGTACTCAGCGCCCTTCAAGTCGTCCAAGCTCTGATCAATCGAAGCAATGTTTGCCATGCCATCGAAAACCGTAAACCTGGCGGTGGCATAATAGCTGAAATTGTTGCGTGAGACGACAATCTGATTGGCTCTGAAACGCACCTGGTCGGCATCCGCGCGGGTATATGACCCACCGACATTTATCAAGGGAGTGAACTTCCCGATAGCCTGAAGACGCGAGCTTTGCGCAGATCGGACATCGTATTGGGCACGCAGCATGGCAAGGTTGTTTTGAAGACCGATCTCGATACATTCATTTAACGTCAGCGCCTTGCCTTGATCTTGCCCGCTCGCGGAAAGGGCCGTTGCAAACAGCGCCACGATGGAAAAAAACAACTTGAACTTCATTCGCAATCCTTCATAATAGTTATAGCATCGATTGTTATGAATGCCGGACTGGATAACGAAACCCGAAGTGAATTGTTTCACTGGTTCCCTGATATTTTTGCCGGGAGGCCATCCAGCTCCTCCCGCAGGCTCTTTTTCTTCGATAAGCTTTTCTGCGAAAGGATGCTATCCTTGATGCTTAACAGGTATTCCTTGGCCGCCTCGTATTCGTTCGGGATCTTTCCTTCAAGAATAGCATTCTCGATTTCGACTTTCAGGACGCCAACGGCGATTCCGGGTTCAATTCCACATATTTCCATGATGTCCTCTCCCCGTAACGGCGGTTGCCAGTTGCGGAGGCGATCCCTGGATTCAATTGCTTCCAGCCGTTCCATCAATTTCTTGTAGTTCTTTCTATAGCGCTTGGCTCGTGAAGGATTCTTGGTTGTTACATCGGCTTTGCACAATAACATCAAATCATCAATATCTTCGCCGGCATCGAACAGCAACCGGCGAACAGCGGAATCGGTGACCTGCTCCTGTACCAAGGCAATCGGACGAAGGTGAAGATATACCAGTTTTCGTACGTATTTCATACGATTCATGGGAAGGCGCAGGCGCTTGAAAATGTCCGGAATCATCTTCGCGCCAAGCTCCGCGTGTCCATAGAACGTCCAACCCACGTCTTCTCGAAACGCCTTGGTCTTCGGCTTGGCAATGTCATGAAGCAGCGCCGCCAGCCGAAGCCATGTATCAGTAGAAACGGCGGCAACATTATCAAGGACCTCGAAGGAGTGATATAAAACATCCTTATGTTGGTAATTGCGTACCCCATCCGGATAATCAACAGATTTTTGGTCCACTCCCCCCAGTTTTTCCAGCTCCGGGAGAACGTATTTCAGCACACCGGCTTCGTACATTGGAATTAGACCAACCGACGGTTTGGAAGTTGAAAGGAGCTTGAGGAATTCGTCGGTAATCCGTTCCTGGGAAACGACCGTCAAACGATCCGCAATTCGCTGAATCGCTGAAAACGCTTGCGGATCGACCTCGAATCCGAGTTGGGCCTGAAACCTGAATGCCCGCATCATCCGGAGAGGATCTTCCGAAAAAGTCTGTTCCGGATCGAGAGGTGTTCGCAACACCTTGCGCTCGATGTCCCCGATGCCATCAAAGACATCGATAACCTCGCCAAGACGATCGAGGTTGAGCGCCGCGGCGAGGGCGTTGACGGTAAAATCCCTTCGACGCAGATCGTCTTCCAATGTGCCAATCGTGACGTCGGGCTTTCGTGATTCCGGTCGATACGTTTCTTTTCTTGTCCCTACGAATTCGACGGTTTCATCGTGAAAGAACAACCTGGCCGTACGAAATTTTTCGTGAATGACAAGCTTACCCTTCCCGAATTGCTCTTGAACCAGCTTCGCAAATGCAATCCCATCACCGACGACCATGATATCATAATCCTTGCAGGCCAAGCCTCTCAACACATCCCGCACATATCCCCCAACGACGTATACCTCTGTCGATTTTTCGTCTGCCAGTCGGCCTATTTCTCGAAGGATGTCAACTTCTATTTTTAGTTTCATGATTAAACTTGTTCAACCACTTTGACTATCAAGATATGTACGGGTGCCCAACCATACAGGGTTCTTGTTGAAATAATTAATCTTATAAGTTACAAAATTATTCAATACGTATCAGCACCGTTACGTAACAGCACCCTTGCCAGGACGGTCTCGCGGGATTAATTTGGAGCATTGCAACACCTGACACGTGTGTCAATTTGCCATAAATCCCTGTCGTAATGCTCCGAAAGGGGGAAAGTGATAGACCTGCTTAAAAAAACATGTCGAAAACAGTTCATTTTAAGCAAGCCCGTGGTGGCATAATGCTTGCATACACTTAAAGAGATCATACGGGTAATTAAAATATAAGGAGGGTTAACATGACCGTTATTCAAGTTCAACCGTTAAAAGATTTCGAAAATCTGTCGAAACGATTGAAAAAATTCGTTGACGAATTTCCAGAAACATTTTCCGTGGAAGTTGGCACGTCATTTACACCACGAATGGATATTGTCCACGACAACGAATTTGTATATGTCTACCTGGATGTCCCTGGCGTCCGGAAAGAGGACATTAAAATGACACTCCAGGAAGATGTTCTCACCATCAGTGGAGAGAAAAAGGAACCGAAAGATCTCGACAAGAAGACATACTACAAAATGGAACGAGCCTTTGGATCTTTCACGCGTTCCGTCAGCATTCCGGTTGAAATCGACAAGAACTCAATCCGAGCGAAGCTCGAGAATGGTGTTCTGGAAGTCACTATCAAGAAAGCGGAAGCCAAGAAGCCGGAAGAAGTCGAGATCACTATCCAGTAATGGATTGATAATTTGAACGTGAAATTTCGAATACGAATTTAGAACAAAGAGAAAGAGGAGAAATACGAATATGGGAAAAATCATTGGTATAGACCTTGGGACGACGAATTCGGTGGTAGCCGTGATGGAGGGCACCACGCCGGTCGTCATCCCGAATCCGGATGGAGGCCGGACGACTCCATCCATTGTGGGTTTCAAAAAAGACGGTGAACGGGTGGTTGGCGCCCCGGCGAAACGCCAGGCGGTTACCAATCCCACGAACACCGTGTTCTCCATCAAGCGATTCATGGGCAGGTTTTATGACGAAATAGAACGTGAACGCAAGGAAGTCCCGTACGAAGTGGTTCCGGGGGACAACAATTCCGCTCGCGTCAAGATCGGGGACCGGATTTATTCCCCGCCCGAGATTTCCGCCATGATCCTGCAGTACCTCAAGTCGGCTGCGGAGAACTATCTCGGAGAAAAGGTAACGGAGGCTGTCATCACCGTTCCCGCATATTTCAACGACGCCCAGCGGCAGGCCACCAAGGATGCGGGTGAAATAGCCGGGTTGAACGTGCGGCGGATTATCAACGAGCCCACGGCAGCGGCGCTGGCGTACGGCCTGGACAAGAAAGGCAAGAGCCAGAAGATCGCCGTGTACGACCTTGGCGGCGGTACGTTCGATATCTCGATCCTCGAACTGGGCGACGGCGTGTTCGAGGTTAAATCGACGAACGGCGACACCCACCTCGGTGGCGACGATTTCGACCAGCGACTGATCGACTATATCGCGGATGAGTTCCAGAAAACGGAGGGCGTCGATCTGCGGAAGGATCCCATGGCGTTGCAGCGTTTGAAGGAAGCCGCGGAAAAAGCCAAGATGGAGCTTTCCTCGCAGATGCAAACGGAAGTCAACCTGCCGTTCATCACCGCGACCGCGGACGGGCCCAAGCACCTGACCATGAACATCACCCGGACGAAGTTCGAGCAACTCGTCGACGATCTTTTCCAGCGCACCGTGGAACCCTGCAAGAAGGCGCTCCAGGATGCAGGGCTGACCCCGAACGACATCGATGAAGTCATCCTCGTCGGCGGTTCCACCCGTATCCCGAAGGTGCAGGAAATTGTCAAGCAGTTGTTCAACAAAGAACCGCACAAGGGAGTGAACCCGGACGAAGTCGTTGCCATCGGGGCGGCCATCCAGGGCGGCGTTCTTTCCGGCGACGTCTCCGATGTGCTTCTCCTGGACGTCACACCGCTGTCCCTGGGTATCGAAACCCTCGGCGGTGTCATGACGGTCCTTATTCCCGCGAATACCACCATCCCGACGCGGAAGAGCGAGATATTCTCAACCGCCTCGGATAATCAGACGTCGGTGGAGATTCACGTCCTCCAGGGTGAGCGTCCGATGGCGGCGGACAACCGCACGCTCGGCCGGTTCCACCTCGACGGCATTCCTCCCGCTCCTCGCGGTGTGCCACAGATCGAGGTGACCTTCGATATCGACGCGAACGGTATTCTCCACGTCAAAGCCGTTGACAAGGCTACGAACAAGGAACAATCGATTCGCATTACTTCTTCCAGCGGCTTGAGCAAAGAGGAAGTGGAAAAGATGAAGAAGGATGCCGAAGCCCACGCGGCGGAGGACCGCAAGCGCAAGGAAGAAATCGAAACACGCAATCAGGCCGATACGCTCGTGTTCCAGACCAAGAAGCAACTCGAGGAGTTCAAGGACAAAATCTCCGCTGACCTCAAGTCGCGCATTGAAGCGCAGGTTGGAAAACTGGAAGAAGCTATCAAGGGCGGAAATATCACCGACATCAAAACGGAGATGGAAGCCTTGAATAAAGCCTGGAACGAAGCAGCCACACAGATGTACCAGCAGGCCCAGACTTCAGAAGGTCAGCAAGCGGGCGCACAGGCGGGCCCGGAAGCGGGCGACGGCGGCAAGAACGTGGAGGATGCTGATTTCGAGGTCGTTGACGACCAGGAAGAGAAGAAGTCCGAATAACACAAAACGTATGGATGTAATAAAGCGCCGCGGTTTTGCTGTGGCGCTTTTTCTTTATCATCCCTGGATGGCATACTCCTTACCACGTCGGCATAGCTCTATTACCCGTTTCTTGATGCATTTGCATATATTGGCAAGAGTATTTATTACTTGGAGGAGAAACCCGTGATAAGCAAAGAACTTCTCGACATCCTGGTCTGCCCCCTGGGAAAAGCGGAACTCCGGCTTGAAGGCGACACCCTTGTCTGCACCCGGTGCGGCCCGCGTTTCCGCATCGAAGACGACATCCCCATCATGCTGATGGAGGAAGCCGAACTGCCGGAAGGCATCAATTCAATCGAAGAACTTCCCTGCATGAAAGAAGGACGGCACGGAGATACTCCCGCGACATAAGACCGGCCGCGGTTCAAGGTTTCCCGGTTCTTGAACGCACCTTCGCGTGAATCGATTTCAGGAGAGCTTCCGGTACGCGTACCTGCATTTGAAGCAGTGCCTGGGCCAGCGTTTTTCCCTGCGGGTCTATCATCAAGGATTGGGTGCCACCGCCACCGAGTGTTTCCTCCAGCAGGAAGTTCAATCCATGCAAATTGTCAAGCTCGTACCTGATAACCTTCCCCTTCGTAATCCCCGTAAAGAATTTCTTCACACGGTCGGCCGTTAGATACCCGACCAGCCAGTCATAGACTTCGGGCGACCTGGCCAGGACGCCGATGTTGCACGTATCACCCTTGTCTCCGGAGCGCGCGTAACAGATCTCTTGTAACCGGATTTTTTTCATTTTCCCGGAATATGTTTTCCTGGGTCGCACCGGGTTTCTTTCCGATGTGTCCTCAACAAGCAGGGAGCGAACACGAATGGGAAACGTTATTTCGTGGAATTCCTCCTGGTCCCTCGTATCCACTACAAGCACCTTGGCCTTCACACGGCTCCGGTGCATCAAGGCAGGCCAGTACGCAATGACCAGCGACGGCTTCGGCCGTCCACCCGTTGTAACTGCCATACCGGCGGGACCGGACAGGATGAGTGTAGAGAGGGCTTTTCCGAAATCTCGCACCTTGTTGATATCCCGGTCGCGCACTCCGAAGCGCAGGAGGATTTCGTTCGATTCTCCTTTGGATAGATGGGCAGGCCAGATGGAACCCGACCCGATCATGCTGGTATGCGTTGCTTCGTACGTGTGTTTGAGTTTCTTCCAGAAAATATCTGAAATGATCCGCGCTTTCTTGTAAGTTTCAGGCCCCGAAACCAGGACCGCCCCGCTCGCTTTCCAGCCGTCCTCGTACGACATGGAGACTTTCAAGTGATCCGGTTCGGGCTTGCCCTTGATGCCGAAGACCCGCACCCTGTCTTTTCCCACTTCCTCCAGTTGTATCGAATCAAAGCGCGCCACTCCGTCGGGAGAAATATAGTTCGATGGATCACCCATTTCATAAACCAGTTGTTCCTTGACAGTCTTCTCGGAAACCATGCCGCCGGTGTTTTTATGCTTTGTCACGAAGAACTCGCCGCTCGACATCATCTCGATGATGGGATAACCGATGTTGTGGTAATCCTTGACTTCGTGCCAGTCGGTGATGTTCCCACCCGTAGCCTGTGCGCCGCATTCGATGATGTGTCCTGCCACGATGCCGGCGGCCATCTTGTCCCAGTCATCCATGGACCAACCGAACTCGTGAATCATCGGCGCCAGAGTCAGGCCCGTATCCGTGACGCGGCCGGTGACGATGATGTGGCACCCCGCTTCGAGCGCTTTCACAAGTGGCTCCGCGCCAAGGTAAATATTAGCGGAAGAGATCCGCGACCGAACCCGGAAGAAATCTTCGCCGGTTTCCATGTTGATGAATCGCTCCCCGGCGGCGGATAATTCATACAACTGATCCACAATGTTGTCACCGTACACGATACCGACTTTCACGTCAAGTCCCATCGATTTCGCCATCTCAATGATTTTCCGTCCCATCCCGATAGGGTTGATGCCACCCGCATTTGAGATTACGCGAACCTTTTTCTTGACAATGAGCGGAAGACACACCTGGAGCTGGTCGAGAAAATCCACGGCGTACCCGAGCTCGGGATTCTTTTTCTTCTGGCGTTGAAGAATGGACATCGTGATTTCCGCCAGGAAATCCATGGTGATGTAATCCAACGGCCCGCCCGTCAACTGTCGCTTCATGGCCGAGAGGTCATCGCCCCAGTATCCACTGGCATTTGCTATTCGTATTTTCTTTTTCACTGCTTGTATCCCTGTTGAAGGAAAAGATTGCCGCCAAACCCGTCGCGAGAAGGCTCAGGCGAAAAATACACGAAATTTACCTGACACAAAAAGAAACGGCAGGCGCGAAAAGCCTGCCGTCCGTATTCGCTGAGTGAAATTGCTCAAAGATTCAGCGTCACTACAATAATCTTGCGGTTCCGATTACGGAATCGATGCTTGTCGCGGATCAATACCACTTCGGGACGAACTTGTGGCCATAGCTGAGTACGCCGCTGTGCCCCTCGGTCTGAACGCGGCGGAATTCCAGGCGTACCTCCATGCCAATCGACACTTCCTCCACGTTGCAATCCGTGAGTTGCCCCATCATCCGGGTACCGTCTTCGAGTTCAACAATGGCAAGCGCGTAGGGCGCAAGGTCTTTCCATTGATCCGGGGAAGTGCGAATCACCGTATACGTCAGCACTTTTCCGCTCAGAGGAAGGTTCACCGTCTCCTGCTCGGTATCACCGGTTTCAGGGTCCACCATGCGCTTCGGATAATAGACCGTTCCGCTCTTCGTGAACCGGGATGCTTCGAGCCTGTAGCGGGATGGATATTCCCGCCAGTTGCGTGGAACGAACATTTTCATGATGCCACCTCCATAATATGAACAACCGATGATCCGCCGCTTCCGCCCATGTTCTGGGTCATACCGATTGTCGGCGAGCCGGGTATCTGCCGGCCGTTCTCGGCGATGCCGGTGAGTTGTTTGTACACCTCGACCACCTGGGCGATTCCCGTTGCACCGACGGGATGACCCTTGGATTTCAATCCGCCCGAAGTGTTGATGGGAAACGCGCCTTCACGACCGGTTTCTCCAGCCAAGATCGCCTGGCCGGCTTTCCCCGGCTCGTATTTCCCGATTGCTTCTGCGACCATGATCTCGGCGATCGTGAAGCAGTCGTGGACCTCGGCGAAATTGATTTCGTCTATCTTCTTGCCCGCCATGTCCAAGGCGCGTTGCGCGGCAAGCGTGACGGCGCGCAACGTGGTCAAATCCTGGCGTTGCGCCAGAGCAATCGTGTCCGTTCCAACACCTGAGCCAAGCACTTTGATGTATGGCTTGCCAAGTGATTTGGCAACTTCTTCCGTCGTCACAATCACGGCGGCGGCTCCGTCAGTGATGGGCGAACAATCGAGTATCCGCAAGGGATCGGCTATCATCACGGACTTTTCCACCTGTTCCCTCGTAATCTCAAAAGGGTACTGGGCGACCGGATTCTTTGCACCGTTCTGGTGGTTTTTCACCGCCACGGCGGAGAGCATTTCCCTGGTAGTCCCATACTTCGCCATGTGGGCATGCGCCATCATCGCATAGAGGCCGGGAAACGTCGCTCCGTGAAAAACTTCGTATTCCTGGTCCGCGGCACTCGCCAAGGCGCTGGTGGCGTCATCGGGCGCACAATCCGTCATTTTTTCTACTCCCGAAGCCATGACGATATCCGACATTCCGGATGCCACCTCGATAAACGCGGCGCGGAAAGCCATACCACCCGATGCACACGCAGATTCCACGCGCATGGCGGGAATACCCCGCATGCCCATGTAATCCGTCAGCAGGGAAGCCAAATGCTCCTGTCCAACAAACAATCCGCCGGACATGCAGCCGACGTATAAGGCGTCGAGGCGATCGACCCCGGCGTCACGGATGGCATTCAGAGCCGCTTCGGTGTGAAGGTCGCGGAAAGACATCCGCCAGACCTCACCCCACTTGCTCATACCGACTCCAACAACGCAAACTGATCTCATATTGCCATCCTCCTTCAATCGTTCTTGCGAATTTTATGTCGAAACTTGGCATACGTACCGTAGTCGACATAAATGAGATTCTCTTCGAGCAGCTTGCTCGTTCGCACCGCTGCGTCGCGGACTTCGTCAATCCGATCAGTGACTTTCCAGATGAACGCGTCCGACCCCGACCCGGAACCGTATGAACACATGAAAACAAGGTCTCCGGGCTTGGCGATATCCAGGATAGCCGTGAGCCCGATGGGAGAAGCACCGGAATACGTGTTTCCCAGCACTGGCGCCAGCCAACCGGGATCAATTTGTTCCTGTGTGAAACCCAGCTCGAGCGCCACTCTCTGATGAAACTTGCCGTTCGGCTGGTGAAAAACGGCGTACGCGAAATCGCTCGGTTTCATGCCGGATTTTTCCAGGATCGCCCTGGAAGCGCCTTTCGTGTGAGCGAAGTATGCCTCTTCGCCCGTAAAACGCGAACCGTGCTGAGGATAAAACTGATGTTCACGCCTCCAGAAGTCCGGTGTATCGGTCATGTACGAATGGGTGTAAAGGATTTCGGCAATAACGTTATCGTTTCCCATGATAAACGCACCCGCGCCCGCAGCGGCGGAGAACTCCAACGCATCGGAAGGAGCACCCTGCGATGTATCCGCAGCGATGGCGAGCGCGTACTTCATTTGCCCTGCCTCGATGTGACTCAGGGCAACGTACATCGCCTCGGTACCCGCTTTGCACGCGAATTCAAAATCCGCGCAGTGGATATCCGGCGTTGCGCCGATCGCTTCCGCTACGACCGTCCCGGACGGTTTAACCGCGTACGGGTGCGATTCCGAGCCGATGTAGATGGCCCCGATATCCTTTGGATCAATACTGCCCGCTCTCTTGAGAGCGTTCCGTGTCGCCTCAACAGAAAGAGTGATCGTGTCCATATCAGGAGGAGGGACCGATTTCTCGCGGAGCATCAGTCCTCGTTTATAACTCGGCGCATCAGCTCCCCAAACCTTGGCGATTTCCTCGACCTTTATGCGGTGACGGGGAAGATGTGCACCATAGCCGACAATTCCTGCCATGTGAACCTCGTGTTTTGTGATATTCTAAAAGGAAAAATTAGGATTAATCTATCCATAACTATCTAAAATATCGGACTTCACGAAAAATACAAAGGTAGATGGGTATCGCATCAAGCGGAGATAAAATCATTCTCGGTTAATTCGGAAACCATACAGCCCCCTTTCTGTGTTTCATGAAATGACATCCGATTTTTTGTATATTTCGGAACGTATGAACTTACTCACAAGGAATCAAGGAAAACGATCATGAAAGGAAACCCTGACGTCATTAAAGCGCTTCAACAGGTCCTGGAAGCGGAGATGACAGCCATCAACCAGTACTTCCTGCACGCGGAAATGTGTGAAGACTGGGGGCTGACAGCGCTCTCACAGCACATCAAGCGTGATTCCATCGATGAAATGAAGCACGCCGAAATCGCCATCGAACGGATGCTCTACCTGGAAGGTTCGCCGAACATGTCGCCACGCCTGGAGCTGAATATCGGCGGGACCGTGGAAGAGATGTTCAAGAACGATCTCGCCCTCGAATACAAGGCCGTGGAAAACCTGAACAAACACATCACACGCGCCGCTGAAGTCGGTGACAACGGGACCCGCGACATCTTCCTCGGCATCCTGAAGGACGAAGAACGACACGTCGAATGGCTGGAAACCCAGCTCGCTCTCATCGAGCAAATCGGCTTACAAAATTACCTTGCCAAGTACACCGGCCAGGAATAAAACCTCGACGACGATCGTATCCAAGCCGGACTCGTTCCGGCTTTTTTATTGCTCTGCCCTGTGCTTCCTGAGGGCGAGATCGTAGATATCCAGCAGCAACTTGACGTTCTTCTCGCCGGTATATTTCAATTCATATTCCTTCCGCGCTTCTTTACCCATCGCGATCATGACTTCAGGATGATCCCATGCCCACTTGATTTTGTCTGCCAAATCCCTTGCATCCCCGGGACGGAAGTGCAACCCCGTTCTTCCATCATCGACAATCTCGGCTGACGAACCATGACTTGAAACGATAACGGGTGTTCCGCAGGCAAATGCCTCAATGATGGTCATGCTTAATCCTTCATGAGCCAACGAGGGATAGACGAGGAACCTGGCCTTCTGGAGCAATGAGAAAACGTCTTCTCGTGGCAGTTTTCCCAACAGATGATATTTTTCTCCATCGCATCCAGGATGCTGCATTTCAAATGCCTCTTCACCGGCAACATAGATATGGATGTTGCTAAAATGTTTTCCCGCCGAGAATAGAACATCAATACCTTTTTCCGGCGAAAGCCTGCCGACAAAACACGCAAAGTCATTTTTTTCATATGAACAACCAGGATCAGGTGCGACGAAATTCGGTTTGATGACTATCCTCTCTTCGTCAAATCCTTCGGTGATGTAGATGGATTTCTGGTACTCGGAAAGAGCGATGAAAATCGTAATACGCTCCGACCATGTCTTGAGGAAAGCGTGTCCTTGAAGTGTCAGCATATGACCGATCGTCGCCGACAACGAATTCCTGTAACAGGCATGCTTAAGGGCCGGGTATTTTATTGCGCGTCCCAGGCATTCGGTGCACGGTTTCCCGTCGCGAAACATGATTACCTGGGGGCAGATCAAGCGATAGTTGTGCAACGTCATCACCACGGGCACATAGCGACTCGCCTCTCTCAGACCGGAAACCGGGACAAACGGGAAGAAATTATGAACGTGCACAATGTCCACGTTCTCTTCACGAATCGTCTTCAGGATACTTTTGTTGAACGACGGCGACCATAAAGACGAGAACGCTATTTGAGCCTTTTTCCAGAGACGATATGTATCGACGAGGGGATCGTGGTAAACGGATTGCAACACATTTATACCATGATCTGTCAGCAAGGAAGCTTCATTGGCCAGAGCCGTTTCTTCTCCTCCAGGAACCAGGTACCGAGTATGGAGCTGCAGGACTTTCACAATCGTTTGCGTCGAACGGGTGAAAGATCGGGCGATTCAGGACAGGGTGCTTTCATTGCCAGAAGATAACCGTTAATGTACCCCACATCCCTGAACCGAATCGTTTGAACCAGGCAAATCAGGCCCTGCCCGATCAGGGCCCATGCTCTAAGCAAACGCTCGGGAACGCTTCGTACCATATGAGCACTGACATACTTCAAAAAAAAGCTATACAAAGCCTGGATTTCAAATGCGCTCTCTCTTCCACGGTGACTGGGCCAGTGTTCGAATTCCGCACTCGGCAAGATAATCTGTGCTCCAAGCGCTCCAAGCCTCAGCGTGAACAGGACATCCTCTCCGAACCTTCTCCCCGTTTCAATCCCTTTTGGAACCCGGGTATGCCAATATGCCTCAAATGTTATGGTCTTTGCGGAGGAGGCGCGGACGGATAACGCTGTTGTTGAGAGAAAATCCACGCGAGTCTCAAGTAAGAATCGGTATCCAAAATCAGGAATACCCGAACGCAACACTCGGTTTCTGCCGTCGAACGATGGGACCATCAGTAGCTTCCTTAGTGCAACCTCGATTCTTCCCGCTACACGTGGGTTTTTCATTTTGCCTCCGATCGCAACGACTTCGCCCTTTTTGTCTTCAGCAAACCGTTGCAACACTACCTCGCAATAATTTTTCGGTAACCGTACGTCGTCGTCGAAAAACGTAATGATTTCGCCACGCGCAGATTGCAGTCCCATGTTGCGCTGCTTGCAGATATCCGGCCTTGACGTCAGGACCTTGACGACGGTACACTCACGGTTTTCCTGTAAATCAGACACATCCAGTTTCTCATCCGAGGCATCCACGATGATAATTTCCTGCGGGATGATAGTCTGCGACATCAAGTCGTGGACGACCATTCGAACCTCCTCGGGACGATTACGTGTGATGATGACTATTGAATGTTTCATGTACTGTTCGCGTACCTAATCCTTCAAGAGCGCCTGGACTTTTTCCATGACAAGCCTCACATCCAACTTTGTGAGGCATTCCGGTTCCTCATACGGGCAGTTCCCTTCGCATTGGAAACAGTCCATGGTGTAATACACACACTCCAGGTTTTCGTGTTGAACCGGGAAACATCGTCCGAAAAACGCACCACTCAAAAGCACCATGGTGGGCTTACCCAGAATCATGGCAATATGGGCAGGAGCACTATCCACCGATATAACCAGGGCAGCCGATTGAATCATAGAAAAAACTGTACGCAAGGACTGACCTGTAACTATTTTCACTCTATCTGATGTTTTCGAAAAAGCATTCTCAAAAAGGTGATTCTCACTACTCTCCAATACAACGAAAACCTCTCTGATTCCTCCAAACTCAATGAGCGAATCAACAATCCTTCCTACTGTTTCTGCGGGAAGGCTTTTAGCATGCATGTTCGAAGCGGGAAAAAGCAAGACGGATAATTGTTTGACTGCGTTTTGAAGACCTTCCGGAAGAAGGAACTCTTCACCTCGGTACGGAGCATCAAGTTTAACATATGCAATGCTTTCCCTGTCGGTTTCCTTAACAGTCTTCAATACAAGACTGAATTTCTGAAGCTCAGGCAGAAATGGTTCGCACGCGATCAGGTCAGTGTAAATACCAAGATTCCGCTTCCGGCGTACTTCGGTCATGCACTTGTCGTCACCGGCGAAGGCGACTTTCCTCTTCGCCCGCACCAGTTTGACGATTTCATCTCCGACACTCGATCGTGAAAACACCGGGTAGATCACCATCGAATACGACCTTGCCAGGATTCGTCTCAGAAAGCGAAAACGGTAGAAATGATTTCTCCTGTATCTTTCGTGGTCAAGGTAAAACTTCACATCATCCGGATGAATGATGTCGTCAATCGACTCGAGATGGGAATGAAGGACATGATGGATTTCCTCAACACCAGGTAATTCCCTCAACGTATCAATCAAGCCTATCCTCATGATGTAGTCGCCGATACCATCGGTATGTACGACCAACACCTGTCCACTGGTTTGCTTTCCTGACACAAAAGCCACACTGTAGAATTGAACCGCCCGCTGAAACACAAAATCCAGGATCCATTTCAATTCGTACAATATTCTCAACGAAGCTCTTTTCACGATTTCCATTATTGACCTGATCCAATCCACCGAATAACTTCACACAAAAATGTCAACCTGTTTCCTGTTTTTTGTTTCTCTCCCTTCGTCGCCACAAAGATGGCCGTTTAAATCCCAGTTCCCCGTCATAGAAAAACCCTCCGGCAACCGCTCCGTACTGGTATTCTTCCTGGAGACGCTCGCTCAAGATATTCCGCTGATTCCATAATGAAGGCAAGTCTTTCAATGCTGAGAATATCCCACTTGCAACAGGGAAAAAGCTCCCCCTGTATAATCCGAACAACAACCTTCCGATGATGATTCGCATCAATCGAAGACCGATCCTTCGTAGCGGGAAATGCATCGCCAGTGTGAGAATCGTGCTCCTGTTCACATGGCGCATGGCTCTCGTGCTGACTGACGTACCTCCTTTCCAATGCCGGTTGCTACGAGCCTGAAGATGGACGACACTTGTTTCAGGGGAATAGATGATTTCCCAACCAGCGTTTTTCACCTTCATCGAAAAGTCCGTTTCATGCCAATAAAGGAAAATGTACTCCGAAAAATACCCAACTTCATCCAGCACCTGTTTTCTGATCATGGCACCGCAACCGACGAAATCAATGGCAAAACCTTCCGTAAGATGAGATGATTGTACGTATTCCAGGCTTTCATTCACGATTTTGCATGCGACAATCCCACAGCGTTCATTTGCCCGCATGATCTGAACACAACGCGACATTGCTCCTGGGAGGGGGTAGCTATCGTCATCGAGCACGAAGACGAATTCCCCTCGTGCTATCTTGAAGCCATAATTCCATCCACTGACACCGACATTCCGGTCCAACCGGACAAGACGAGCCTCCGGGTACTGATCGTTGAGTCTTGTCGAAATGTCCAAGTCCGAATGATTGTCAACGATGATGACTTCGCAATTCGGACACTCGCTGCTCCTGATTTTATCCAGGCAATAAAACAGCTCATCCGGTCGGTTGTAATGGAGAATAACGATAGATACTAAGGGAATATGTATCTCATCTCCTTCTTCGTGTATCATCATGAAAGCACTATCTCACCAGTTAGTTTCCGATAATTCTTTCGGAAAAAGAGAAAAAGAATCAGGAAAACGCTTATGAAGATCAAACCAGAATATATACCGTCGAAACCAAGAGTTACGCCAACCTCCCCTGCTGCAAATGATATCGCCGTGTGTGTCATGGAAAGAAGGATAAGCTTTCCTGTTCTGAAATGTACGTGTTTCCTCAATATGAACGCTGCGGTAATCAATACCGTAACTTCGGATAAAACAGTCGCGACCGCAGCTCCCTCGATACCAAACGATGGTATCAGTGAAATATTGAGAATGATATTTACAATCGCACCTGAAGCAACAACGAGGAGGTACTGCTTCTCCTTTTTAATGACAATCAGGGGATTGGCAAAGGCAACGGCCAGGAATGATACAACGGCGTTAAAAAATAATATCTGCATGGCTGTCACCCCGCCAAGGTAGCGGGCCCCGTATACAATCACCAATATTTCCCGGGCAGCCAGCAATCCGGCGCCTCCAACCGCCAAGCCACTGAGGGTCAAAACGATGATATACAAGCCGAGAACATCCCGCCATTCCCTTGTCTTGGAATAAGCGGAAAGAGATGGAAAAAACGTCTGGTGAAGAATCGAAGGAAGCGTTCCGACAAGGATAGCAATCTTCACCGCCGCCGTGTAGAACCCGACTTCGCTTTGCGTCCTCATGAAGCCCAGCAGAATCGTATCAATCATCCCATAAATAAACAGCATGAACGCGGAAGCTCCGAGGGGAATGGCTGTTCGCAGAAGCAGCCCACGTGAAAGCGCGGGTCACCATTTGAACGGAGCCTCACTTTTCTGAAGTATATCACAACTTGCGGTACAAGGCTTAGCGCTCCCGCTCCGAACATGGCCACAGGCACAAGAGCAATGTTGTCCTGGTTGCGGACAAGCCATAAAACCAGCACGAGGTACAGGAACCCGAACAACGCCCTGCGAAACGCCACGTGCTTCATCCGCTGCAGCGCATGGTACAGGAAATCCAACGTAATGATCCCGACCAGAAAATTCAACGCCTGTACCATCATGACGCGGGAAGTAACGGGATCCTGAACAAAAATTCGTGCAAACAGGATGAAGAGAACCGCCGCCCCGCCAGCGAGCAGCGCCTTCAAGGAGACGACCGTCCTCACCATCCGTGTCGTACCGTACCGTCCGGCGGCAAGTTCGCGGGTAGCGATCATGTCCAGACCGGGATTGGCAACGAAGGAAAAGAACCCGTACACCGCCCATACGAACCCCAGGATTCCGAAAGCATCTGGACCTAGCGTTCGGGCAAGGTAGATCGTGGTCAGGAAACCGAATGCCTTGGCGATGATTTCACCGCTCAACAGCGAGACGAAGTTTCCGAGAATTTTCCCGGTTGTGTTTTTCGCATCCATCCAAATGCAAGGTACGCAGAGCACCGGAGACGGGGAAAGCCCCGCCACGAAGCATTTTATTCTTATCTTTCAAAGACTCGACATGATAACCACTGGAAAATGTTCAACCACTACCTGACACTCTATCACCAGGCGCAATACCTGCACTCCATACTCCGCGGCAGTATCATCACTGATATCTACACCCAGGATCCCGATGAGTTGATCTTCATTTTCCAGCAAAACGACAAACGGTTATTCCTCGAGTCCTCCTGCCATCCGCGACTTTTCCACCTGTTCCTGCGCCCCGAACATCGGCGGGCAAGAAAGAATGTTCTCGATGTTTTTCCCATGCTGATCGGCAAGCAGG
>JAADGX010000007.1 GCA_013152135.1 Chlorobiota bacterium | reverse complement strand
TTCGCGATGAGCACCCTTGGGGCGTCGGGATGCGTTTTGAAGATGCCCACGGGTTTTCCCGACTGAACAAGAAGGGTCTCATCGTTTTCAAGTTCCTTCAACGATTGCACGATGGCCGCGTAAGCGTCCCAGTTTCGCGCGGCCTTCCCGTACCCGCCGTAGATGATGAGTTCCTCGGGCTTTTCGGCCACTTCGGGATCGAGATTGTTCATCAGCATCCGCATGGCCGCTTCCTGCTGCCATCCCTTGCAGGAAATACGAGTGCCCCGCGGAGCGTGGATTTCGTGTGCTTCAGTCATGATAATGTGTGTGCTTCAGTGAACATGCGATTGTATTTCTTGAACCTGCTAATCCACGCGGGAGGCCGCCGGATTCAGTGTAGAACATGGATCACTTTGCCGGTGCGAACCGTGTGGTCCATATGAAGCCTGTAAAACAGTACGCCGGGAGGGAAGTATCCCGCCTGAACGCGCTTTATGTAAGTGCGTCCTCCCTCCACCCGGTCCTTCCACTTGTAAATGATTCGTCCATAGGAATCGACAATTTCGCCTGCGATCGTTCCGGTCCTGGCCTTCCACCCCTCGATGACAAAGGAAAAGACGTCAGAGTATGGGTTTGGATAGACGGCGACCGCGGGATTCGACGGCGCTTCTCCGCTCCTGGCAACCGAGTTTGGAATCAGGAACATGGATCTGAGCAAGTCCCAAAGTTCGGTGCGCCCCGCATCGTAACCCAGAGCCCACATTCCCACACCTGCAAGACCCTCCTTCAGTGCGAAACGGTACTTTGCCTCCAGCGATATCTCGTCGTCGTACCACAACTGTCGCCAGGAACCCGCGACCTGGTACGGACTCCAGGGCGAAACGAAGAGCGAATCGAAGCGGCGGCCCTTGTCCGCGGCGATTTCCACCGTGCGGCTGAACGTGCGCGCCGTGGCCCTTCCCGACGTCGGCGCCTGGCGTGCGGCGGAAGTCACCGGCCAGTCCAGCCCGTAGTAAGGAAGCCCCAGGACGATTTTCTCCGCCGGGACACCGGATTGAAGATACCACGCGACCGTCCTGGCAAGATTGAAATTCCCGCCATCGAGAGGAGCGACGGGGCCGGCCTTCTGCGAACCGGACCAGTAGTAATTGTATCCCATGATGAAAAACAAGTCGATGTACTGCGCAAGGCGCTGCAAATCCCACGAGCCGCTCCAATCCACGGCGGGAACGGCAGCGGCCACCTCCGCGCCGGGAACGGCCGCACGCAGGCGCTGCGACAGGTCCCGGAAGAACGTGACGAGGTTTCCCTTTTGCGCCACGGGCACCGATTCGAAGTCGATGTTGACGCCGTCCGCGCGGCGCCGTTGCACCAGCCGGACGAGATTGGCGATGAGCGTGTCGCGCGCCGCTGGATTGGAGAGCAGGGTTGTATTGGCCTGCGACCCGAAATTCGTAACGCAGAGATGCACGCGCGTAAGCGCCGCCCGGGCTCTCGAAAACAGGGGCGACGTGAGCCAGCCGTGCAGCTTGTCCGGCAAACCCGTGAGCGGGTTTACCTCGTAGGAAAAGTACGCAACATGGGACAGTACACGGAAGTCGTACTCATCGATGGCATCATCGGGAATCCAATACGGATGGTACCCGTACACGACGGCGCTCCTTTTGTAGGCCCCTTTCGGAAACGAAAGCGGAGCACGTGCGGACACGCCAATAACCGGGTGGTGCCTGGATTGCAATTCGTGCGGTCCCGGCCTCTCTTGTCCCGAGGTTATAACCGGGATCAGGAGAACGCAGGTGAGAGCCACTGCACATTGTCTCGACAGCGGACGATTCGTTTTCATGTTTGTTTCCGCAACATAGAGCCCTTCAGGTCTCGACTGCGATCAGCTTGTCGATGGCGTCGGGAGCGGCAATGCCGTTCTCGGTAATGAATCTGCTTACAAGCGAGATCGGGGTCCAGTCGAAATACACGTTAATGACCTTGAACATATCGTCGCCGGTTTTCTCTATGACTTCGCTTTCCGGATGCTCTTCCAAAGGGATTTCGTCTTTTTGCAGGGGGGAGAATTTCAACGAATCCGTCAGCACGTAGAGCGGCACCTCAAACTCCCGGCAGCATACGGCCAGGGGCAGCGTACCGGTTTTATTCAGGAGAAAAGAGTCGGAAGAAATACCATCCGCTCCGATGATAACACAATCAACCTGCTGAACGAGCTCTCCCACCGCGGCATCCACGGCCAACGAACACGGAATTCCCCACGAGGCGCAATCCCTGACGGTCTTGACTCCTTCCAACAGCGGCCGTGATTCCAACACGTAGAGATGCAAGATCTTCCCGGCTTCGTGAGCGTTCCGCAACGCTCCGACAACCGTACTGCTCCGGCTGAACGTCAATACTTTCACGGGCTCCTGGAGCACTTTGAGGAAATTGCGCGCAATGGTTTTTTCCGAATCGTCGAGGATCTGTTGCAACGAAGCAATGAACTCCAGCGCATCGGTCACTTTTTTCGGGTTGCGTGCCAGCGGGAGGAGATCGCGCTGCAAGGTGTTCACCACGGCATGGAGCGACGGCATACTGAGCTGATAACTCTGCAAGTAGGCCAACCCTTCCTCGATCCTGCCCACCTCGCCCGCCAGTACCAGCGATTCCACGATGCCCAGCATCCTTTGGATCAACTCCGTGGCGCCGGAAGTGGAATCGTGAGCTAGTTCATGAAATTGTTGCATATATTCTCCATCAAGATATCTTCTGAAATGTAGGTCACACTGCGTCCAGAATCAACCACGAAAGCCACCGGAACAAAACGGGCGATTTCGGAATATTTAATTGCATGTCATAGCTCCAGACAGTAATTTCCATCGACTATACTTGTCCCGTATCATGAATCAGCCAACGCTTATGCAACGCTCTCTTCTTCTTCCCGCCTTCATCGCCGCCTTCGCGATTTTCAGCCAGGTTTCCTTCGCCCAGCTTCATTTCGGTATCGAACCATACTGCATGAAACCGAACGCGCTCCCGACAAAATCCGTCAAAGCCAGCGCTCTCTACACCGCCCTCCAGGAATACGAACCGGGGGCGAACGGAGAACTGCTCTGCCTCGCGCCCGATGCAAAAAACTCCGGCTCCGGATTCGAAGCCGACTTCGATGAAGACGGCAGTTCGGAGTTGTTCCTGCTCTACCACAATGGCGCCGTCGAGGCCGGGTGCAACGCCCTGATCCTGGTCCAAGAGGAGTCCGGTCCCCGGTATACGTTTAAGGACGGCTTCAAAGTCATGCCGGGTAAAGCGCGCATGCGCCCCATCAAGAACCTGGAAAAGGGAATCCAAATGTACGTGGAGGGAGATTATACCCTTCCCGACGGAGCCAAGGAGTCCAAAGGCGCAATTTTCGCCGTCGTGCGAGCAACGCTGATGCCTCTTATTTCGTGGGTCCAGAAAGATGGTCAAAAAGACGGCAAGCGCGTGGTTACTCGCGCTCAGGTCGGATTCGCCGATCTGAACTTCGACGATAAAAACGAGATGTACGTGACGTACCGGGTCTATGAACCGGGCGCCGGATCCATTTCAAAGAAAAACATGGTGGAACGGTACACCCTCGTGCTTGACTTCGTTGCCGAGCACATGCGGTACGTTATTTACGATTCCATCGGCTACGACAAGGTAAAGGAGGCCCAGACACTGACCAGCAAGGGACGACGCGCGCTGTATTCCGAAAAAACCAGGGACCAGGGTATCATCGACCTGACCAGAGCCATCGAGATCGATCCCATGCAAAACGATGCCCGCCTGATTCTTGGACGACACCTCTTGAACACCGGTAAATACGGCGACGCCGAGAACATCCTCAAGGAGGGCATCGCCATCGAGCCCACGCGCGCAGACCTGTACGAAGTCCTGGGAAACGTGTACATCAAACTC
>JAADGX010000060.1:8112-27732 GCA_013152135.1 Chlorobiota bacterium | reverse complement strand
CCCACGCGTCTAAGAGACGCAGCGTATCAATTGCGCTGGTAACCAAACCGGGCTGATAAGGATTTGCCGCAACGGCGTATCCACCAACGCGGTACGGTGGAATAAGACCGTAGTACGGATTCGGATAGGAAACATACGAAGCGCCGTTGGGGTGGCTTTGTCCGTATCCCGGGGCCAAGGCATAATAAAGATTGGTGGAGCGGATGTTGTTTGCTTCATCCGGAAAACCATCAACAATTAATCCTTGATCCGGGTTGCCGACACCAGGCCCCCATGCGGCATTCATGGGTCCGGGACGAAGGTTCGGTGTGAAAGTCGAAGCTGCGGGCAGCCCATCATCACCTAAGAAATAACGTCCACGGGAATAGTCGCCGAACGATCCGAAATATTCACCAGCATCCACTGCTTGGGCTGAATCATTCACCCATACCAGCATACGCGTGGTACCTGGGAGAAGACGAACGATAGCGAGATCAGCGGATCCAATCACACCACCAACGACTCCAAATGCGCCAGGAGCGTCTAGATGATACGCGCGAAGAGTATCCTTCGTTGTATCCGGTGGTACTGCAAGGTTGGTGAGATTGTTGATGTTCGGTTTGAAGAGAATTCTGCGGATGCCGATTGCGTCGCTTCCACCCGATGGGTTCAATGTCTGGAACGTCAAGACCTGGCGAATAGCGCCTGGACCAGAGTTGAAGTTCGATGTGGATGCGATGTTGCCCACTGGGCGATAAACCGGACGGAGACCAATCACATTACCTTGTTGGGCAGGATCAGTTCCAAGACCAGCACCAACCGGGACCCCGTTGTAGGTCTGGCGGCGCAGTATCATACCGGTAGCACGGGTCGTACGAGCTTCGATATAATCGAACGCTCCACCCGATAACCGGTTGTTTACGATCTTGAAACGATTCTGCACAAACATGATACAAATCGAGTCATTACTGACAAAGTCCTGTGTCGTTCCCGCTACGTCCTCTAATGAGAGCGTATCGGCAATGAACTCCACGGAATCAGCGGTCTGCTCGACTGTCCTGGTAATGTTGAAAAAGTCTCCCTTGAATGTCCGAATCTGCGCCTGGGCGCTCATGCCGAACATGAGCAACGCAACGGCTAACAGCACGAGGACTGTTAAGGGTTTTTTCATGGAAAATCTCCAAAATGTTTGTGAATCATACTTATGGTTCGAATAATAGCCAACAGACAATAGCGTAGAATGAAACACCTCGCTTAGGATGTGTCCATAGGCATCTCCAACTTGATGAGACATATGTTTTTTACTGTAGTGTTTGAAATTTGTGGTACTCAAGGTTTCACGCATTCGAAGTTTAAAATATACCTGGTTCACTTTTCTTATGCAATTCGTTACAACAAAAAAAACCTATAACGATCTCTGGCCCTGATGCACATTTCGCACACATGCCAGACATTATGTTTACAAAAGATATGCCAAGAGGATAATTCGTCAATAATGCGAAAATATTGGAAATAATTTCTTCAAAACCCCAACCGTCAATATTCCGACGCAGCGTATTTCATTATCAGACAAAATGCTGACGTGTAGCGTTTACGCATCGTGTTCCACCTTCGCAGCTCCGGCTTCGGCAATATTGATATTCGCCAACATCAACGCGATCGCTCCGGCCGCCAGAAGAAAGAGGTATCCTACGGCGTGGACGGAAGTCGCGTATCCCAGAGCCTGTCCTTCCGGAATGTTGAACAACCGCGACAATGACGCCATGCAGAAAAAATGGAACGTGCCGGTGCCGCCCGGTGTCGGGATGATGATACCGATCGAAGAAATGACCATCACGACGAGAGCCGACAGTAAATCCAATCCATAATTCGAAACGAAATTGAAAGCATAGAACACTACGTAAAACTGCAGAACGTACAGGAACCACATGAACAACGTGAGAAGGAACATGACGAGATACTTCTCGCGGTTATGAACAACCTTGAACCCGTCAATCACTTTCCGTAACAATTCCTCGACCTTGACCAGGATTTTTCCCGGTACGAATCGGTTCAATTTGTGCACAAACACTACTGTCTCATCGGTCTTGAAAACCAGAAAGCCGAAAAAAACCAACACACCTACCGAGGCAGCCGATATGACGATGCTCCATGATTCCATGGTTGGAAAGGCCCGGCTGATCTCTTCGCGAAAAAAGACCAGTGACAACGCAAACAGCATGACGAGGAAAAGCAGGTCCAAGAACCGTTCGACAATTACCGACCCCACGGCGGTCCTCAGGGGGATGTCTTCCAGTTTTTTTATCGCATACGGGCGTGCGACTTCTCCAAAACGGGGCAAAATGCTGTTGAAAAAGTACCCGATCATAACAGCATAGAAGAGGTTGCGTTTGCGAATACCCTTTTTTATCGGCTCAAGGAAATACAACCAGCGCCAGGCGCGAATAATATGGCTCAAGAGGGCGATAGGGATGAACAACAGGAGCCAGCCCCATTTTGCTCGTTCAATTGATTCAATGATTGCGTGAATATCGCTTCCACGGAAGGCGATGTACAAAAAGAACGCCGCCAGAGCGAAACTGAGAACGTAATTGAGAATACGCTTGACTTTAGGATTCACAAGAACAACCGCTAACGGAGATCAATGACTTCAACACCTTGAGGTACCGTGAAGGAAAATCGACTGTCTTTAATTCCCTGGTCCAAGGTGATGCGCTTAATGAAGTACGTGGTCGTCGTTCCATTGATGTCGACAACTTCAACCTGGCGAATCAACCAGTCGTGGTTAATCCAGACTTTGATGGACACTGCAAAGGAACCTGACTGCTTTGGGGTGAACTTCAGCACGTAGGTGTCGACCTGGCCCAATTTCCGCTCACCGACATAGGCGGCGTAGTAATCTTTCGGGAGAGAAAACAAGAGTCTCTGTGGTGAAAGGCTGTTCTTTTCTTCTTCGAAATTATCAATGACAACCTGCTTGTTCCGGGGCGTGTATGACCAGGATGTTTTTCCATCGGTAACCAGCACGCGTTCATCCGTCTCGATACGGAATTTGTTCTTCTTCTTGAAGTACATTTTCCCGCTGTAACTCTGCTCTACGCGGGAGACCTTGAATCGAACCGTTTGGGTGAAAGTGATAACGGCATCGTCAATATCATCGTATCGATCCTGAACGTTTTCAATAATCTCGTTGGCCGTAATATCTGGAAGCGTATTGTATGCCATCTCGGGAAGAAGCAACAATAAAAAACCAGCTAAGTACATCATCATGGCAGTTATCCTCCGGGTTCATTTCTGTTGAAGAATCTGTTCAAGTGTTTCTTCATCATCTACGAGCACTTCCCGTGCTTTGCTCCCTTCATACGGCCCCAATATTCCACACGCTTCAAGTTCATCCACGATCCGGGCAGCCCTGGTGTACCCGATTCTGAGCCTACGCTGAATAAGTGAAACAGATCCTTGCTGGTAATGAACAACCAGTTTTGCGGCGTCATTGAACAGTTTGTCCCTGGCGCCCGTTGCTTGAAAACCATTATGCGACGACTGAACATTTACCGATGGCAGAAGGTACGGCTGGGGAAATCCCGGCTGTGATGCGACGAAATCCACAACGCGCTCCACTTCGGCGGTGCTGATAAAAGCATTCTGAATCCGAACCGGCTTGGGACGCGCGCTGGGCTGGTACAACATGTCGCCGTTTCCCAGCAATTGTTCCGCACCGTTGGTATCAAGGATGGTTCTTGAATCGACCTTGGATGCCACCTGATACGCGATGCGGGAAGGAAAATTCGCCTTGATAACACCGGTGATAACGTCAACCGAGGGCCGCTGTGTAGCCACGATTAAGTGGATACCGACGGCGCGAGCCAATTGGGCGATGCGGGCGATGGGTTCTTCGACCTCGCGGGCGGCAGTAATCATCAAATCTGCCAGCTCGTCTATGATAACCACGATGTACGGCAGAAGGTAATGCGATACGTCGTTCGTGCTTTTCAAAGAACCGGATTTCACCTTTGCATTGTAATCAACCAAATGACGCACTCCTGCCTTGGCAAGCTTGTCATACCGTTGTTCCATCTCCATCTCCAGGCTCTTCAAAACAATTTTCGCGTTCTCCGGATCCGTAATAATGTCCTCTTTGACGTCCGGACAAATAGCAAGGAAATGATTGCGAAGCGGTGCATACTGCGCCAGCTCTATTTTCTTTGGATCGATCATGACAAACTTGACGCTGCGGGGATGCATCCGGAACAGCAGGCTGTTGATCATCGTGTTGATCCCCACGCTTTTGCCGGAACCCGTCGCGCCCGCAACCAGAAGGTGGGGCATCTTCGCAAGGTCATCTACCATGACCTCTCCGGAAATCGTCTTCCCCAGTCCCAGAGCAAGGGCGTGCCCGGAATCGAGAAAATGCGAAGACCGAACGACGGTCCGGAATCCCACCAACGAAGGCTTGGTATTCGGTATCTCGATACCAACCGCACTTTTACCGGGGATGGGCGCAATAATACGTATCCCCCGTGCCGCAAGAGCCAAGGCAAGATCATCGGCGAGGTTGACAATCTTGCTGATTTTGACACTGGAATCCGGCACCAGTTCGTAAAGAGTTACCACCGGCCCTGGAGTAACCGTAATGTCGGTGATTCCAATATCAAAAACCCTCAACTTGTCTTCGACCAGCTTCGCCTTGGCTTTAAGCTCTTCCTTGCTAACGGTATCGACTTCTACCGGGAGATCAAGAAGATCGTACGATGGCGGAACGTATTGAAAGCGATGCCGGCTCAAGGAGGCATTGATTTGTGAAATATCCTTGATGGCTTCGTCGACGGATCCATCATTCGCCGGCGAGTCACCGGTCACCTCGCCGGAATTTCCGTCGTCTCCAACAAGCGCCCGTTTCTCCGGCGCCTGAACGTCCGAAGCTCTATCGAGTTCCGATACCGTTTTATCCCTCGGACGTGAAGGTCTTTCCCTTTGCTCCAATATCTCTTCAAGGGGCGTTGCGGTCCTGATTTTCAAATCTTCGGCCGCACTTGTTACCCTTTCCGAGGATTTCCGGGACGCGTCCAGTCCAGTTTCCGAAGTATCGAAGCGATCCCCTGAGCTCGATTTCATCGCGCTTTTTCCCCGTCCGATTCTGGCCTGAATCCAACCGATGGACGCTTTCAAGCCCATACGCAACCGGTCCAGGGATTTCTTCAAATCCAGGTCGATCATGAGGATGATCACCACGAGCAAAGCCGTCACGATAATGATGAAACCGCCAATAACCCCGATAAAACGCGTCAATAATCCCGCCGTATAATCACCGATAGCGCCGCTTAATTCGACCGGTAATTGTGGAAACCAAGAAATCGTCCGCAGCAACCCAACAAAGGTTGCGCTCAGTACCACGATCAGAAGGACGTAATTCGTATAATAGGCCAGAACGCGCTGGTCTTTGTTTTGAAAGATGAACCAACCCCACAAGCCAATAAGGATTGGAATAACCAGAGAGAAGAAACCAACGGTTGAGTGGATGAAGAAATGCGCCATCATCGCGCCGAAAAGACCCAGCCAGTTGGACGTTGTGTCCGCCAATGCCTGGACTTCCTGATCACCGCCGAATAAAAGCAGGAATTTTCCAAAAGGTATGCCGGCCGCTGTTTCGTCGCTCCGACTGTATGAAATAATTGCCAAAACGACCAACAAGGCGCCCACCATCATCAAAATACCGATGATCTCGATTTTCCGGCGTGAAATCACGACGGATTTTCCAGGTGTTTTTCTCCTTGTTCCCTGTGTCTTGACTCTCATCGTTCCTCTAGAAGTCCAATCGAACGCGCTCGGCAGACATGCAGACAATCGCGCCTCTCGGCGGCGAGGCTTTTCAGGCGTCGCGTTATTTCTGCAAAAATGGGAGCTTCACCACCCTGGCGCTTACCGTCTTTCCGCGGACGACGATACCAAGCGCCGTTCCTTCAGCGGCAAAATCAACAGGCACGTAACCCAAGGCGATCCCTTTTTCGAGTATCGGCGAAAATGTTCCGCTCGTCACCTTGCCCACGGGCTTTCCCTCCACTGTAATTTCATAACCATGCCGCGGAAAGGCTTTTCCATCCACCACCATTCCGACAAGTCGCCGCCGAACGCCTTCCTCTTTAACTTTCAACAGCGCTTCCCTCCCGGTGAATTCTCCCTTTTTTAGCTTGGTAATCCATCCCAATCCTGCTTCGAGAGGATTGGTAGTCTCATCGATATCGTTTCCATACAGGCAGTATCCCATTTCCAGTCGCAACGTGTCCCGCGCCCCCAATCCAGCGGGTTCGATATCGAACTCCTTTCCGGCTTCCATGATTGCGTCAAGAAGCTTGCCGTTCGATACGGGATCAGCAAGCATGTATATCTCGTAACCCAGTTCACCCGTGTATCCCGTTCGAGAAATCAACACCTCTACGCCAGCGATTTTCGCGTACACCCAGTGATAATACGCCAGGTCGTCAAGAGGTGCGTCGGTGAGTTTTTTCAAGGTGTCTTTCGACCGGGGACCTTGAACCGCAAGAAGCGAGGTCTCGTCGCTTTTATCGATGAGTTCCACGTCGGGTGAGACGTGCTCTTTCAGCCAGGCGAAATCTTTTTCGATATTCGCGGCGTTCACCACCAACATGAAAGATTCGCCGAGATGATACACGAGCAAATCGTCAACGATTCCACCATGATCATAAAGCATGGTGGAATATTGGACCCGACCCTCGGCAAGCTTGTTTACATCGTTGGTTGTCATGCGCTGGACGAAACCAGCCGCTCCGGTTCCACGAACCTCGAACTCTCCCATGTGGGAAACGTCGAAAACACCTACCGTTGATCGTACGCGTTTGTGCTCCTGGATGATACCCGCGTATTGAAGAGGCATCATGAATCCGGCGAATTCAACCATCTTCGCTTGCATGGCGATGTGGTTGTCGTAAAAAGCTGTCTTTTTCATTGCAATATCGATTTTATGAATTGAGCCGCAGATGAAACGGGTTACCCTGTTATTTCAACTGCTTCTTGTACCCCTCCCAGTCTGCGAGGAAACGCTCGAGACCGATGTCGGTCAAAGGATGTTTCAATAACTGATCCAGTACCTTGAATGGAATTGTTACGACATCCGCCCCGATCAATGCGGCTTCGACTACGTGAAGTGGATGGCGAACACTGGCTACAAGCACCTGGGTTTCAAAGCCATAGTTGTCATAGATCGTTACTATCTTCTCGATCAAGTCCATGCCGTCGGTACTGATATCGTCAAGTCGTCCAATGAACGGGCTCACGTACGTCGCTCCAGCTTTGGCGGCGAGAATGGCCTGGGCAGGCGAAAAGCACAGTGTCACGTTCGTTTTTATGCCTTCCCCGGAAAGCGCCCGAACCGCCATCAGACCTTCTTTTACAAGCGGTACCTTCACCACGATGTTCGGATGAATAGCGGCCAGCTCGCGCGCTTCCGCCATGATACCATCCCTGTCCGTCGAGATCACTTCGGCGCTGACAGGTCCATCCACAATTTCCAGGATTTCCTTCAACAGTTCACGAAAATCTTTTCCTTCCTTCGCAACCAGCGAGGGATTGGTCGTTACTCCATCCAGAACACCCAGACTCGCCGCTTCCCGGATCTGGTTGATGTTTGCCGTATCGATGAAGAATTGCATACCGTCCTTTAACGCTTACTTTAAGTAATGAGGTTAATCTATTGTATTGTCAAACGAATTGCAATTACTTCCCCTTGTAATCCCAGTTCAGTTGTCATGGTAATGCCCGCGATCTCTCTACCTGGGCATACGTATTCCGCGTCTCACAAACCCGCAAACGCATCGATTCGATTCGGCCAATTCCACCGAATTCCACCCACAGCTTATCGAGGAGATACGAAGCGATGTTTTCCGCCGTTGTTTCAAACGGCACATATACAACTTTGAAATCCGTGTTGGCGAAGAATTCTTTCATCCGGCCATCCGACTCTGAACACATAAAGCAATGATCGAGTCTCCCGAGAACCGGGGTTACGATACGCTTCATGTCGCCGTAATCCATCACCATCCCCTGCTCATCAGGTTCTCCCTCGATCTCCACCCAAAGTCGATATGAATGGCCGTGTATATTGCGGCATAAGCCCTGGTGATGCTCCAAGCGATGGCCCATCTCCCAATGAAATTCCCGCGCGATTTTCGTCTTCATGTACAGTGCTAAACCGGTTTGTTTCCCGAATTAGTTCATAACTAACAAAGATAGGAGCATTTCAGGTGAATCCCAAGACATCAACGTGATCGGATACAATCTCCGATCAAGTACAAAATGCCTTCCGTGTTCGGTCACCATCGTTCGGAATGATTCATGAGTGGTGGGACAATTGTTGGACGGCTTCGACAACCCGTTCGTGCACAAGACCGTTCGTAACGAGGACCCCGTTATTATTTCTCATCTGTGGTTCCATCCATTGTAGCGGTCTTCCCAGCGTGTCCGTGACTTTTCCACCCGCCTCTTCAACGATGATTGCGCCCGCGGCATGATCCCAGATATTTTCCACGTATTCCGGGGTTGCGGGATTCTTAAGACGCAGGTATATTTCCGCCGCACCCGTTGCAATCAAGGCATACTTCGCCTGGCTGTCCATGCGTACGGAAGGCGCGGAAATCCCAAGCATGTGCGCAACCCTGGATTGGCCTTCGTGGTCCGAGTGCCCGGACTCATAGCTTTCCGCAAACCGGACGTGTTGTATATCAATACGACGTGAGACGTGAACAGGCGCCCAATTCGAACCAGTTGAATCCGAACAAAATGCTCCTTTCCCTTTCCTGGCATAAAGGATCACTCCCTTCCTCTCTCCATCAAGCTGGTAATTCGGACAGAGGAGAAATCCTGTAACGGGTTCGCCGTCCTCAATAAGCCCCAGAGCAACAGCATACTGTTGACCGCGTAAAAAGCCCTTGGTCCCGTCAATCGGATCCAACGTCCAGAATCGCTTACCCGGTTTCCCCTTTCCGGCATCTATCCACTCCAGTACTTCTTCAACGTGCGTGACGGGAATTTCCGTCCTGACAACAGTCTTGACACGTTCGAGGAGCGCTTTGTTTTCCCGGGTTCTCAACAACGATGAACTCTCTTCCGCAACGACAGCATCGTTCGGAAATTGTGCCAGAAGAGCGCGACACAAAATTGCCTGAACCGCGAAATCCGCAACGGTCACCGGGCTCCGGTCGGCTTTTTCAACGCACTCCGCTTCCACCAACTCACGGCTCACGGTCGATGCTGCTCTTCCCGCGCTCACGAGGGCGTGAAGTATTGCTTTGTCCTCATTTATTATCACGATTTGTTCTGTTCCTCCAGGTGAGGGTGTGTGAATCCACGGTACGTATCATATTTCGAATCATACAGGATGATGTTCATATTGCTGTCGCGCAAACAGCCCCCCGAGGGAAAAAGATAAAATTCAGCGATGCAATCTGTTTTCTCCTTCGACGGACGGCCGAAAGGATCCTCGTAAAACTTCAACACATAGTAGCCGAACCTGTATGTTGCCTCTCGCACCTGTCTGAATACAGCATCATGTGAATAAATATGAATATCGTGCTCGTCCATATCCTAACTTACAATACATCCATCTAAATCGACAATTTTCCGTATCAATTCGATCAGTCGGCGTTCCCTCCCCCTGCAAGAATGCATTACCGGAATCATGCGTGGTGATGGTTATACATTTCAGCTTTTGGCGTTGTAAAACAGTCGATTCTATCATAGCTTATTCCTGGCATGACTATTTCAGAAGCGTTTGAACGACTTTCATTTACTCACGGATTCAGCGATAAGGACAAGGCGGAAGCCATCCGGCACAGTCGCGTGAAGGTCCTTGAAGCGGGAGAATGGATATTCCATGAAGGGGACACGTGCAGTTTCTCCGCGTTCGTTTTATCAGGAACAATTCGCGTTTATAAGCAATCGGAAACCGGGCGGGAAATCACTTTATACTACGTGGAAAAAGGTGAAAGCTGCATCCTGACATCCTCGTGCATCCTGTCTTCCCGCACCTATCCCGCCGAAGCCGTCGTGGAATCTGCTTCCACAAGCTTGTTGGTACCATCGATGGTTTTTCGTTACTGGATGAAAACATACGACGAAGTCCGAACATACATATTCGATCTTCTTACCTCGAGGTTCGCGGAAATGACCACCCTGATCGAAGAAGTTGCGTTCGGGCGCATGGATCAACGCATCGCCCGTCTTCTTCTCGAAAAATCACGGGATCCCTCACCGGCGATCCATGTCACACATGAAGGGCTTGCTGCAGACCTCGGGACAGCCCGTGAGGTGGTGTCTCGTATTCTCAAAGATTTCGAGCATACAGGTATTCTCAGGCTCTCGCGGGGAACGATTACCATTATCGATCGAACCATGTTGAACAAGCGCGCGAAACCCGCTATTGAACACTCATGGTAAGAACGCTCTTTAACAACTGCGGGAGCAAAGGCTACGGGCGTCAAGAGGCTTGCTCTTCTTCCTCTGTGATAAAATCACTGACAACGCCGCGTTCGTACGTGTATATTGAAGGTGAATGAATTATCGTTCAACCACCATCCTTCAAGGAGGTTCGTCATGGTAAAAAACGTAGGAAAAACGGACATGGTCATCCGCCTGATTCTGGGCATCGGGTTACTCTCTCTCATCTTCATCCTGGACGGCGGTATTCGTTGGATCGGCCTCATCGGAATCATTCCGCTGCTTACGGGCTTGACTCATTCATGCCCTCTTTACAGCGTCCTGAAGATCGATACATCCGATAAATCCTAGCGATTCCGGTATAGTATAAAATGAAAAAGGCGCCCGCATGGACGCCTTTTCAATGATCCATACGACCTTACATCGTAATTTTCGCAGTCAAGAAAACATTCCTCAACGGCGCCTGCGCAACGTACATATAGTACTTTCCTCGCAAGTTATCATTGCGATTAAAGTCCCGCGTGTACCGTGCGTTGGTGTAGTTGTCATGACTGGTAAGGTTGTTCCCTGTCAGGATGAACTGAAGATGCGTGTTGCCAATGTTCAGGTTATATACAAGACGAGCATTGATGTCGAGGTAATTCGGAAGCTTGGCTTCGACTTCAGGTGTGTTCGGATCACCATCATCGTCGTATGTGTTTGTATATGAGGCATAGTAATCATCCCAGAACTGTACGCCGACCACGAACTTTAACGGAAACGGCGCAAAATCCCAACCCACTTCTCCGCTTACCATGGTCATGGGCGAGTACGGAACATACTTGCCCTCAACGTCTTCCTTGTCTTTCCCGAAGATTTTCTGCACCTCGAGATCCTGCCACTTGTTATCGGACTTGGTCACAGCCAGTCCGAACAGGAGGTTGTCCAAGCGACCGTTGACGGCAATTTCGACACCCTGGTGAAGAGCGGACCCTGCATTGATGGTCTCTCTGTCTCCTTCCTGGTTGGTAACATACTCGATCTTGTCGGAGAAGTTCATCCTGTAGTAGTTCGCTTCGAACGAGAAATTATGCGTCCGATATGCGCCGCCGAATTCGACGTTCTGAACCGTTTCCGGTTTCAGATCCGTGTTGCTCGGCCCTCTGCTCCGGCTGTACCAGTCACCGGTCTTCGGCTCTTTCTTCGCCAGCGAGTAATTCACCAGGACGTTGATATTGTCAGTAATGTTGTAGTTAAACCCAATTTTCGGCTGGAAGAACTTGAACGTACGCTCGTAGTCAGAATCCTTGTACTTCAGATTTCCATTGGAATCCTTCATATCCTTCGTGGCATAGTAGTATTTACCCGTCCACTGCTGCGCTCCGAAGTCATAAATTTCGATGGGATTTTCGATGACCTTCGACGTGTACACTGCGTACGATCCATCGAGCATAATGGTCAGGTGCTCGATAGGGCTGATGAGGAACCTTGCAAAACCCGACATGTTCGTCACGTTACCGGTGTAATCATACCGCCGTTGAACTTCGTCGATGGTCTTGACCCCACCCTGGCCATCCGACATACGGAAGAGTTTTGACTGCGCGTAGTGATCCGCAGACCACAGGCGGATCTCACCACCGACGGTGTAGGTCAGAAAATCGTTCAGTCTATGCTGATACGCGGTGTTCATCCCAAACTGCGTATGGTAGTTCTGCGAGTCATTCTTCCAGGAATGGCTGAAATCCCCGTTGGGCAGATTCGTTGCCCGGGATACCGCCTGCCCTTTGTACGTCTTCGTCTGCGGATCATAGCCGGTTAAGACAACACCCGTGTTTTCATAAATCCAGCGCGCGTTGCGGCCAAAGTACTTGTCGTCGGTGGATTCCGAAACGGTCTTGAACGATACTTCACCGGTTTGAACATCAAAGTAGTCGTTGCGTAAATAGCGCCCGCCACCCTGGCCAGTGGTAAAGAACGCATTCGTAGCCAGGAACTGGTCCTTGTCGATTCCCCACTCGTGGTGCAGCTCGAACTGAGGTTTGAAGTAATAATTTTCCTGGTAGGGGTGATCGTAGCGGTTGTATTCGCGCCCGAGTTTGTCGGCCTGCAACAACTTCAGATCCTGCATCGTGCGCGCCTGCAAATGTTTTTGCGGGGCTCCGATAAAGTTGAACGTTAACTTGTGGTTACCGAAAATGCCCTGGACGGCGCCATAAAAACTGTGACCGTCGTACCGGGTATTCCTGATATACGATTCGCCATATTTCCGTTCATACCGGAACGAAAAATTCAGCTTGTTGTCCATCATCAATCCGCTGGTGTATTCAACAGAGGCAATATAGTTCATAGGAGTGCGTGAACGTATTCCTCCCGTCTGAGGATCACGCGTTCCTTCATTCTCAAACACTCCACCACTGAAACGGAAACTCAATTTTTCGTATGGGCTCATACCAGCCGTGATAACATTGATGGATCCACCGAAAGCGCCGGAACCATACAGCGACGAACCTACACCGCGCTGTACCTGAATACTGCTGGTGTTTCCCGACAGTCCGGTCCAGTTGGACCAATAGACCCATTGCGATTCCGGATCGTTGACAGGGATACCATTGATCATCACCTGCGTATGCTCGGCGTCGAACCCGCGAATGTAGATACCGGCTTCGCCAAGACCGATGTTCGTTGTAAACACGCCGGGGACGAGCCGGAGCAAATCGGGCACATCCTGGGTCGTGTAGCGTTCATCAATCTCGGCACGCCCCACATCGGTAAAAGCAATCGGCGTTTCCCGAATCTTGGCCCGGTTGACTTCTTTCACCACTTCCCCCATCTCCAGGATCGTCGGTTTCAACATCAGGTTATACGTAGTGGGTCCTTTGATGTCGATGTTGACGACAGCTCGCTTATATCCGACGAAGGAGTACTCGACTCTGTACGTCCCATTCGGAATACCGGTGATTTTGTACTCACCTTTGGTGTTTGTTACCGCCCCACGTCCGAGTGAGGGAATGTAGACATTTGCTCCAACCAATGCAGTCTTGGTGTCTTCGCCACGGACCTTACCACTGAGAGACCCCTCCTGGGCAACGGTAGTGGTAGTGAAACCAAGAACAATAAGGATGAGAGCAATAGAACGAGTAACAACGCTCATAGAAAAACTCCTTATAAGTTTGTATGTAAGTGTGGAGAGAGAGTTTGGCATAAAGAGACATACTTGATGGATGCTCTTCTCAAAGAAGGCTGGGAATTGGAACGAAAAATACTGCTGAAACGATGTTTGTGGAGCCGGCGAAACTCCTACGGGCATGAAGTCTTGTATGTTCTCGCCTATCCTTTTATCCCTCGGTACCTCCCCTGACTACCAACCGTGCAGTCGGTAGAAGTTTACGGAGAAAGACAATTAGTTCCAAAACGTCCCGGCAATTTCAGCGTTTAAAATTCTCCCACCGAATAAAAATCGCTTCCGGTAGTGACCATCGGATAAATGCGAAAAAACGACGCCTCGCCCCGTTGAGGCGTGCGCGAAGACACCGTTTCCTATGTATATCCCAACGTGGCCTACTCGGCGGATTTTCCTATTCGTTCCGGTGAAAAAAATGAGATCGCCAAACTGCAATGAATCCTCACCGATCCTCACCAAAGCAGTTGCCTGGCTACGCGAAACCCGCGGAAGATTGACGGAAAGAACTGCTTGCATGATACGCTTGGTAAACGCGGAACAATCAATCCCGCGCCTGGAAGCTCCGCCGTACCTGTACCGCGTCCCTAACCATTCATAGATTTTCGCCAGCAGTTCATATCGAATGGCGCTGGAATAAAACGGTGATCTCCAATCAAAATCCGATCCGACAACAGCGGTTTTCCACCATGGTTCGGTGACCACCGAGGAATCGATGTATTCCGGTAAGTACTTCCGAAATATCTCTCGTGCTTTCCGCAGCGCCTTGATCCGACGAATCGTTGTGGCTGATGATTTTTGCGAGTGGACCTTTATCGTTTCCCGCGGATCCGGCACCCGCGCTTGAACAGTAAAGGAGGTTATAGTGAGCGCCATCCATCCCACTATTGAAAAAAAGAATAATCGTCTCACGCTCTGTTAAAATTCTGTTGAACATCTATTCTACCGGTGCAACCACTCCCCGATTCATCGCCGCTATACCTTACCCCGTCCGCTTACCCGCGGCAACAGTCCGCTCCTTGCACCTCACGATACTCGCGGCTCGAAATTTTCTTCGTGTTACATGTCTTCAATAATCTGAATCAATTCTTCAATATCATGAAGAATAAACTTGGCCGTCGATTTCTTGCGGTTGCCCATTCGAATCGTGATACCTTCCGCGAGGTAGGAAAAAGCTGATTCGTCCGATATCCCCCCTCCTACGTACATCGTTGCACTACGCTCGCCGTTTCCCTGCTGGAGCCAGAACCGCACCATGTGCGATTTGTCCCATTGCAATTTCGATCGTAATTCAATCCCTCCCGGCACGTTGTACAAGCTCCACTCCGGCGTTTTAACGCTGGGGCGAATAGCTGAAAGCAGTTCAACCAGAGAACCTCCATTGGCGTTACCCGAAGATTTGAACCGAATGAGATATCCTCTATCCGAGATCTCGACGTTTCCCAGTTTATCTAAATCCGATTTCATCATCTCCAGCATTTCTTCCAATTCCGCCCTGCGCGCCCGGACTTCCTCCTGGATCAGGTAACCATCCTTCGTTACTGCTTCGATACCCGATCGACCGATATACACGAACTTATTAATCCCGATTTGCTCCGCCAGATCGCGTGCCGGTCCATCCGAAAAAATGTGTATCACGTACCGATCATTGTAAGAGAGTCTTTCAAATTGTCTTTGAAGTCGAAACTGAGCCATGACCGCGTCCGTGCTGCTCACCTTAGGCTTGAGAGCACGATCGTAGTCAAGAAAAATCATGGTGGGTTTCTTCGTGTAGATAATCTGTTGTAAATCCTGGATTGAACTCATCCTCATATTCCTCGAACAGTATTCATAAAAGTCTATCCCCAATCATGCTGCCTGCCAAAAAAAGGCAAGTCTAACTAAAGTAGTGTTTTTCCGGGGCAATTGAAAATTCGCCTCCAATCGTCCATCCCGGCATAGATGAGAAATCCTCGCATTTGACTTGTTCGAGATCCGTCGCCCTTTGTCGCTCGACCTGGTGAGCGACTTCATCATCCCGGTTCGGTTGTTGCGTTGCGTACCGAGTTTTGATAAGTTCTTGTGGTACATGTTATCGGATTATCGGAAAGAATGACAAAACATTATTCATGAGAATTTAAAGGAGAGCAACATTGGCTGTACAACTCACTGACCTTCAGCCGGAAGCCATCTGGCGGCATTTTTATGGCATAACCCGGGTTCCCCGACCATCCAAGAAGGAAGGAAAGATTCTTGACTACTTGAAAAAAGTGATTTCCGATCTCGGGTACGACTTTGTACAAGACGAAACCGGCAATATCGTTGTCAGGAAACCCGCCACGCCAGGTTACGAAAATGCGCCGACGGTTCTCATTCAAGGCCACGTCGACATGGTATGTGAAAAGAACAAAGGCACGGAACACGACTTTGACAACGATCCCATCAAGGCGTTCGTGGATGGTGACTGGGTGAAGGCCGACGGCACCACGCTTGGAGCAGACAACGGCATCGGAATGGCAGCGGCCCTGGCGGTTCTGGAAGCGAAGGATCTCGTTCATCCTCCCATGGAATTCCTCTTCACCGTCGATGAAGAAACGGGACTGACCGGAGCCAAAGGCCTGAAACCGGGCTTCCTGAAAGCGGACATCATGCTCAACCTCGATTCCGAGGAAGACGGAACCTTGTACGTAGGTTGTGCCGGTGGCATGGACACCGCGGGAATCATGAAAATGAACGTCGTGGACGTACCCGCCGGTTATACGCCGGTGGAGATCATGGTGAGCGGTCTTAAAGGAGGTCATTCCGGTCTCGACATTCACACCGGCCGCGGCAACGCCATCAAGTTCCTGACTCGCACTCTGGCCGATCTCGCGCAACAGGTTGATCTTAAGCTCTCCACCATCAGCGGCGGCAGCAAGAGAAACGCCATACCTCGAGAAGCCGAGTGTATCGTCTATGTCCCCGAAACTTCCATTGAAACAGTTTTGAAACGTGTTCAAGAACTCAACAACATTTTCCTGGATGAAATCAGGACTGTCGAACCCGGACTTGAACTGACCGCAACGAAAACGGAAGGAAACGGGAAGGCGCTTTCGCAAACGCAGTGCGAAACACTTTTAGACACATTGTACGCCCTGCCTCACGGGGTAATCAAAATGAGCGCGGACATTCCCGGACTGGTGGAAACTTCGACCAATCTCGCGACCATCACGCAGGAATCGGATACGATCACCGTGGGAACAAGCCAGCGAAGTTCGGTTGAGACAGAGAAACAGGACATTGTAAATCAAGTCATCGCGGTCTTTCGTCTGGCCGGGCTGGAGGTCGAATCCGGGGATGGCTACCCGGGCTGGAAGCCGAACATGAAATCAATAGCACTTCAGTATGTAAAAGAATCTTACAGGGATTTGTTCGGAGAAGACCCGGAGATCAAAGCGATACATGCCGGGCTGGAATGCGGTTTGATCAGCGAGGTGTTCCCGAACATGGATATGATTTCCTTTGGACCGACAATCCAGGGAGCGCATTCACCGGAAGAAAAGGTGAGTATCAAAGCTGTCCAGCGTTTCTGGAATCTCGTCGTAGACGTGCTTCAACGAATTGCTCAGACAGCGGGCAACAAACACGCTTCGTGAAAACGCGTTTATAAAGCGATCAGAAATTCATTTTCCGCTGACACCACGCCCCCGTTTTTTTCGGGGGTTTTTTTTGACTTTTAAACAAAAACTGGTAGTATTACAATGTAATGAGAACAAAAGCCTCTCAGCTTTTGTTTTGAAGGTACCGGTTACCGGACACCAGACAGCAAATAACGAACTACCGTATACAGAGAAGGAGGCGCTAATGCCTGGTCAAAGAAGAACAAAAGGAATGAAAATTTACGATGCCGCTCGGAAGGTGCTGGAAGAAGTTGGAGAACCGATGCATTATGCCGAACTCACGGAAGAAATGCTCAAACGCGGATACTGGCGTACACTCAGCCAGACCCCGAAAGTCACCGTTTATTCGTCGCTTTACACCCACATGAAAAAACATGAAGATTCACCTTTCACGCTTGTCAAAAAAAGTGTGTTCGGACTCAAGAGCTGGAATGCGCAGTAACAGCACCATACGATTATTCTTCTGTCTTTTCGCACCCTTCCCCCTCGACCCGGGACTCCTCCCTACCTGAACCTGCATTTTATTCGAACTCTTCCTTCCGGGTTCGTGTTATGATTACATAATGAAAACCGCATTCACATACGAATGCTCCTTCCACTGTTCCCGGGTTCTCTGGCCCGGTGCCAGTCGAGTGTGAAAAGGACAAGACCGATGTCGCTTCCCCAACCACAATATGAACGGGATTTCGAGATGCCGGATCTGGCCGCGTTGCCTCCGGACGGAGGACCGCGCTTCAATCGCCTCGTTTTTGAATCCAGCCCGTACTTGCTTCAACACGCGGACAACCTTGTGGATTGGTACCCGTGGGGCGACGAGGCTTTCGAAAAAGCGCAGCGGAAAGACCGTCCGGTTTTTCTGTCTATCGGTTACTCCACCTGTCATTGGTGCCACGTCATGGAACATGAATCATTCGAAGACAGCGACGTTGCCGAATATCTCAACAAGAATTTCATCGCGATAAAAGTGGATCGTGAAGAGCGACCGGATATCGACCACGTGTACATGACTGTTTGCCAGGCTTTAACCGGTAGTGGAGGCTGGCCTTTGACGGTTTTCATGACACCAGAACGCAAACCGTTTTTTGCGGGGACATATTTTCCTCGCGAAGGTCGTTTCGGAAGGCCGGGATTTCTTGAGTTGCTCAAATACATTAATGATTTGTGGATCAACGATCGTGACAAAACCCTTACTTCCGGGACACAAATCGTCCAGGCGCTTTCAACATGGTCCGGTGCTTCGCCCGGCCATCCCCTGGATCCAAGTGTTCTCGTCCAGGCAGAGGAGCAATTCAAGCGTTCTTTCGATGTTCGCAACGGAGGATTCGGAGGGGCCCCAAAATTCCCGATGGGACACACGTTGAGTTTTCTGCTTCGCCGATGGAAACATACCGGCGATACCTCGCTGCGCGACATGGCTTTGCATACACTCCGCACCATGTACAATGGCGGTATCTACGATCACCTCGGTTTCGGCTTTGCGCGCTACTCGACGGACGCCGAATGGTTGGTTCCCCACTTTGAAAAAATGCTGTATGACCAGGCATTGCTCCTGCGCGCATATACCGATGCCTACCAGGTTACACATGACCCATTTTATGCGCGTGTCGTACGAGAAATCGCCACCTATGTTCATCGCGATATGACCGATTCAAGCGGAGGATTCCATTCGGCGGAGAACGCGGATTCGGAGGGCAAGGAAGGGAGCTTCTACACCTGGAACAAGAGGGAAATCCTCGACGTGCTTGGAGAAGACGATGGCAGGTGGTTCTGCCGATGGTTTGGTGTAACGGATGAAGGAAACTTTGAGCAAGCTCTCAATATTCTCCACGTAGCTGGTGACGCCGATGACTTTGCCAGGGAACTCGGAGTCACTCCCGCGGAATTCGACCAAAAGCTGAACGCTCTGCGAAACGATTTGTTCATTCATCGACGTCGGCGCATCCATCCATCCAAGGACGACAAGGTTTTGACCTCGTGGAACGGATTGATGATTTCATCACTCGCCCGCTCAGGCTTCGTCCTTAACGATAGTTCACTCCTCGGCGCCGCAGCCGATGCCGCTGATTTCATCCTGGCAAACATGGTCTTGAACGACAACACAATTCTGCACCGTTGGAGAAACGGCAAGGCTGGTATCGAAGGGTATCTTGAGGATTACACATTCTTTGTCGACGGTCTGCTGGAATTGTACCAGGCAACATTTGACATCAAGTACCTGGTAAAAGCGACGCAACTGCATCAAACCATGATGCAAAAATTCCTTGATCCATCCGACGGCACGCTGTTCAGTACTGCTCATAACGCGGAACAACTCATTGTGCGTCCAAAAGATGCGTACGATGGGGCACTTCCTTCGGGCAATTCCATGGCGGCATGGAATTCCATGCGCATCGCACG
>JAADGX010000060.1:0-8011 GCA_013152135.1 Chlorobiota bacterium | reverse complement strand
TTTTGCGATAGGCCCAAGCCGCGAGATAATCATTGCCGGTGAGCCCGGCGCTGACGATACACGCGACATGATCGAAATCTTACGACGCACATACCTGCCGAATGCCGTGGTGATTTTCAATCCCGGCGGAAGCGCACAACAACGGATCTCGAAAATTGTTTCGTACTTGCAGGGCCGGGGAATGGTTGACGGCAAAGCTGCGGCCTACGTGTGCGAAAACTCCACCTGCCGATTACCGGCGCTTAATCCACTGGATTTTCAACAACAACTTTACGCTGATGACTGACTCTGCATCTGAATTCTACGATAATATTTCCGGATACTACGATACGATGACCCGGTTCGAACGCCGGATTGCGGCCTTGGAAAAACCCATGCACCACCTGGCCGCACAATTCGGTAACGGCATTATTGCTGACATTGCATGCGGCACCGGAGTTCACACAATTGCCCTGGGAAAACTGGGACGGAACGTCGTCGGATTCGACGTGTCCGAAAAGATGATCCGCATTGCACGGGAAAACGCCCGCAGGCTAGGTGTCAACTCCGTCCGTTTTGTGCAAGGGAGATTCCAATCGCCGGAGATAATAGAGCATGGCCCTTTCTCGCTCGTTCTGTGCCTCGGAAACAGTATTCCCCATATCCCTTCGCAGAACGAACTTGTTCAGGTACTATCATTGTGGAAAAACGCGTTATCCGGAAATGGAGCCGTTGTAGTGGAATTGCTGAATTACGACCATATCCTCGAAAGCCAAACGAGACTTATCGGTGTCACGGCGAATGACAATGAAACCATCATCCGGTTTTACGACTTCACCTCTCCCCGCCTGACCTTTAACGTCCTTCGGCTGACCGAGAAGGACGATAAACCACATGTGGCTTGGCGCTCGACGCTTCTTACTCCTTTCCGGGTAGGCGATATTACCAACGCAGCAACACAGGCGGGTTATCGTTCGGTGAATGTCTATTCGTCTTTGACTAAAGATGCGTGGATATCCTCGAGCAAGAACGCGGTCCTCGTTCTTCAACCCTGACGATTCGATCAACGACAACGGCGAGGTTGCCAGTAAACACTGTACGATGGTTTTGGAGTATACACACCGCAGTCAGAGCAGCGACGCTCATGAATCTTTCTTACATGCTTGTGACGAGGATGCCGCTCGGGGTGCGGTCCTTTCACGGCACCGCCGTGAGCATTGCAAGAATGATGGTTGCCGGAATGGTGAGCTCCTGCCTTGACGATATTCTCCCGCTTAGCAACTACGTCCCGTGAAGAACAAGCGGAGAACAAGTCGGCATGCTTGATGCAACCCGTTTTTTTCAATCCATGCTGCGTGAAATCCCGTGGTTGCCAACGGGAATAACGCTCTTCCTGCGACTGAGCATTGAAAGCGAATGCCAAGAAAACAATGAGGAAGATATACTTTGTCATAATACTGCGTCCCGATAGATGATGAGATAGTGCGTCTATGTCCAATGAAAATGCGAGTAACAGCTCCAGAGCTTCATGTTAAAAAAGATTCTGCTAATTCAAAAACTCGCGCGCCGGGAATTTGTGAATAAACATGTTGGAACTCCGATTGATCGGTTGTTTTTGATTTTCTTTGCCTCTCTCTCTACTTTACACGAGTATATGCATACTCTCCATCTCCATCAGCGCCAAACCGGCACCACGACAATGATGATTCTGACCTTTGAAGCAGACGGGACCCGACAATGACGGAACAGAGCAACTTGAAAGACGAAATAGACATTGAAACTACTCTCCGCAGTATATTCGAAAACACGACCGAGTATTGCTTTCTCAAGGATTCTGATTTCACGTACAAGTACGTGAACAGACAATGGGCCCAGTTATGTGGACGTCAACCGGAAGACATCACCGGCCGTTCTGATTACGATCTCTTTCCGGAGGAAATAGCTGACAGGATTCGCGCCATAGATTCCCAAGTAGCAAATACCGGTAACCACGTTGAAAAAAACCTGACCATCGAAAACACTCACGGCCGATGCGTGCAGCTTCGTTTACATGAAGGGCCCATCTTGAACAAGAAAGGACTGCCAGCGGGAATTGTCGGATTCGGGCGACAAATCAGCGAGAAAGATACACGCGAAATCCTGAGCTATCATTTTCAGGAAGCGATCGCTCGCAGTTCAGAAGGTTTTTCCTTTTGGGATAAAAACGGACGGTGTCTGTTCATGAACGAAGCCAATGTGAAAATATTCGGATATGAGAATTTATCCCAGTGCCTGGGAAGGAATTTCTGGGAAGTCATTCTGCCCGGCATGAAAGAGTCGGATTATTTTCAACTGCGGGAAAACCATCTGAAAAAAGAGAAATCCTTTTCGGCGATCTGGGAAGGAACAACGGTTCACAACGAACCGGTCGTAACCGAAGTGCACCTGACCGCTATCTTCGAAGATGAAGAGTACATCGGCCACGTCGCGCGCTTTGCTGATGTGACGGAACGCTACGAGATGGAAAAGCGCCAGTTCAAACTGAAGGACACATCCATTGAATCGGCGGTTTCCCCTATCATCATGACCGATCCTTACGGTGTTATATCGTACGTGAATCCCGCTTTTATCAACCAGTGGGGTTACGAGTTCGAGCAGCAGCTCAAGGGATTGGGAATATCCGCTTGTTTCGCCCCGTCGGAACACCAACGTATTCACGCTTTCGTTACAGATGCTGAGACGGACAAATTCGAAGTCCGGGAAATTGCGGCTCAACGCGCCGATGGGACGGTGTTCACCGTGCAGGGGTCGCTGGCCAAAGTCCGGGACAACCAGGGAAATCTCCTCGGGTTGATGGGGTCCTTCATGGATATCACAAGCATTAAAGAACACGAAGCCGCTCTGCTCGAAGCAAAAGCAAACGCGGAAGAAGCCAATCGATTGAAAAGCAGTTTCCTTGCGATCGTCAGCCACGAGGTCCGCACTCCCCTGACATCCATTATCGGGTATTCCAATATCCTGTTCGAGCTTCTTGAGGACCGACTCAATGAACAGGAACAACGATACTTCGAATTCCTTCAGCAGGGCGGGGAGCGACTGATGGATACGTTGGACATGATCCTCGATATTTCACGAATAGAAGTAGGAGAGTATCCCGTCCACCTTGTTCCCTGCTCGGTCAATCTCATCACGCAGGAAGCGGTCAACACGATCATTCCGCTCGCGAACGATCGCGGGTTACCTATCCATCTCAATCTCGATCCTTCTAATCCAACGGTACTGGCGGATATCAATTGCCTGTTGAAGTCGATCCTCAATCTTCTTCATAATGCTATAAAGTTCACAGAGAACGGCTCGATAACGGTTCAAATAACCTCAAGGGGTGAAGACGTCATATCCATCGAAGTCATCGACACCGGTGTTGGTTTCTCCGATGACTATCTCCCCCATGTATTCGAGACCTTCAGTCAGGAGGACGTAGGATATTCACGACCTTTCGAGGGACCTGGCCTCGGCCTGGCGCTCACGTATCGGTACATGAAGCTGATGGAGGGAACGATCAGCATCCGGAGCAAGAAAGACCAAGGCAGCACCGTAGCATTGCATCTCCATCGTTCCACGCAGCCATCGAAGACCTCGGCACAAAAACAGGCCCCCGCAAAGACGATTCTTTCCAGCATGTTTGCGCGACAACCAGTGGTTCTTTTTGCCGAAGATCCACCCGACACCTACCTGAAGATCCACCCCATCATGGAAAACAAATACGAACTTTTCAGTACTACGTCTCTTGAAGAAACGAAGAAATTTATTGAACATCGGACTGTCGACATAATCATCGTTGACATTGACCTGGATAGCAAAGAGAAGGATTTTCCCCTCACGAAATACATTCGTACGAAAGAGCGCTGTTCGGAAATCCCCATCATCGGGTTGGTTGAAAGAGACAACAAGGAGCTTCAGCACGAATGCATCCGCGCCGGCATGAACGACTGCCTCACCAAGCCGGCCAAGCGAGGAGAAATTCTTCTCAAGCTGGCAAAATGGTTATCATACCGGCAGGCGCAACTTCAACCAAAGTGACCGATCCTTTTCCGTTTGCGCATGCAACTTCTCATACCAATTTCGTACCTTGAATATTACCATGATCCTCTCGATCATAGAACCATTCTCCGAACTTTCATTTTATAACCAAGGGACAATAGTATGATTTCATTGCACCCGAATTACTTGATTCGAACCGGGGTGGTTTTCCTGTTCGCCCTTCTCATCGGATGTGGAACAACAACGCAAACCATCCAACAAACGTCTCCAAACATCGATCTCTCCAAAGTAACGGCGGGACGATTTGACAACGGAAAGATGTGGACGTTCGACTATCCGCCCGTGGATTACTTCGAGGAGGCGTACAATTTCAGGCCCTCCCAGGAGTGGCTCGACGACGTTCGCATGTCCGCCCTGCGTATTCCCGGATGCACGGCCTCTTTCGTTTCACCCAATGGCCTGGTTATGACGAATCACCACTGTGCTCGTTCACATGTGGAAACGATTTCCAAGGAAAACGAAGACCTCCTTACGAACGGCTTTTATGCTCCCACACTCGCGGATGAACGCAAAGCCGAGGGCCTCTACGCCGACCAGCTGGTCAAAATCGAAGACGTCACCGACCAGATCCTGAAGGCAGTTTCCGCCGCCAAAACGGACGAGGAAAAGGTTTCACTGCGGCAAAAGACAATCAAGGAACTCTCTCAGAAGCTTTCGGATGAATCAGAACTGCGTTGTGACATCATTTCATTGTATAACGGCGCCAGGTTTTCCGCGTATTACTACAAACGTTACAATGATGTCCGCGTTGTCTTCGTCCCCGAACTTCAAATCGGATTTTTCGGCGGCGATTACGACAATTTCACTTATCCACGCTATTGCCTGGATTGCTCGTTTTTCCGCGTGTACGATGACGATGGAAAGCCGCTGAAGACGGAACATTACTTTGCCTGGAGCCCTGACGGGGCGAAGGAAGGGGAACCGGTTTTCGTGATTGGAAACCCGGGAAGCACCGACCGCTTAACCACCGTGGCCCAACTTGAATATGAACGTGATTACAATTTCCCTTTCATTTCGGATCTCCTCAATGCCGCCGTGCGAATCCTGGAGCATTATGCCGACAATCATCCTGATAAAGCGCCGGAAATGCGCAACCGGATTTTCGGACTGGCAAACGCCCAAAAAGCGTATAACGGGATGCTGAAAGGTCTCCGTGACGAGGTTCTCATGGCTAAGCGCCAGGATTTCGAACGAAAGTTCAGAACCAAAGTCGAAAATGATGCCCGCTTAAACGCCGAATATGGAGAACTCTGGGAAAAGATCTCATCCAATGTTTCGCAGATGAAGAAGTACTTCAATGACAGCCGCTACCTCCGAATGCAAGGATTGGGAACGTCCAACGTGTTCGGCATCGCCGCCAGTATCGCACGCTACGCCATTCAGATGGAGCTCCCTGAAGAAGCCCGCAGAAAAGAGTACCAGGGCAAAAGCGCGAAGCTCATGAAAAAACGGATTCTTCGCGACCATGATATTGACATGGAACTGGACAAGGAATACCTCGCTTTCCAGTTGCAGCAAGCGCTTAAGCGCCTTGGCCCGGATGACCCTTTCGTAGTCGCCACGTTGGGTTCGCTATCACCGAAAACCGCGGCGGAAAATTTACTCAATACCACAAAGGTACTGGACAAGGATTACGTCGAGAAACTTCTTGACGGCGGCCCCGACGCAATCCGCGCCAGCGATGATCCCCTGATCAAGGCAGCGTTGATCGCACTTCCTCGGGCGACCAAGGCTTCGAAAGCCATGAACAAGATTGACAAGGAGCAGCAAATTCTGTTTGCACGGCTGGGTCGCGCATTGTTCGAAGTATACGGCACTTCGATTCCTCCCGATGCCACGTTCACGCTCCGAATTGCAGATGGCGTCGTGAAAGGATACGACTACAACGGAACCGTAGCGCCGACCCATACCACGTTCTATGGACTTTACAACCGATACTACAGCCATAATAAAAAGGGCGCATGGGATTTACCGGACCGGTGGAAGAACCCCCCGCCCGACTTTGATCTTTCAACCGAACTGGACATGGTTTCCACCAATGACATCATCGGCGGAAACTCCGGTAGCGCCATGATCAACACGAAGAAACAAGTCGTGGGCCTTGTTTTTGACGGCAACATCGAGAGTCTTCCCGGTCGGTTTATCTTTGACGATACGTTGAATCGCACCGTTTCCGTTCATTCAAACGGCATTATCAAGGCGCTCAGGCATATTTACAAGGCGGATCGCATTGCCAATGAATTACGCACGGGTATTCTTGGAAAGTAGCTCCGTGTCTGTTGTGAAGAAGCCCTTGCGGTATAAAACCGCAAGGGCTTTTTCTTTTCAAGAGACGTTCTCTTCCGCCTGGAAAGAGTAACAGCTATCGGGGAGATATTAAATCCCCGATGGGTTAAGAACCGGCCTTGTTCGCCCTGTAAAAATCTTCCATAAACTTTGTCAAGGCTTCCACAGCTTCCATCGGGCAGGCGTTGTAAACAGACGCCCGTATTCCTCCGACGGAACGATGGCCTTTTAGGCCGAGCATGTTCCGCGCTTTCGCTTCCGCCACAAATTTTGCTTCCAGGCCCTCGGAAGGGAGGTTGAACGTAATGTTCATCAGCGACCTGTCGTTTTTATCACGGACCGTCCCCCTGTAAAATTCAGGGTACGCGTCGATGAGATCATAAATCATTTTCGCTTTCCGGTTATTCCGCTCTTCGATGGGCTCCAGCCCTCCTTCGGCCTTGATCCATTTCAAGACGCGACCGGACACGAACGTAGCGATACATGGCGGAGTGTTGAACATCGATCCTTTGTCTACATGGGTCTGGTACTTCAACATGGTGGGAATGTTGTCTTTCGCCACCTCCAACCACTTTTTCCGCAACACGACGATGGTTACTCCCGAAGGACCGAGATTTTTCTGGGCTCCTGCATAAATGAGATCGAACTTCGAAAAATCCAACCGCCTGCTTAAGATATCCGACGACATATCACAAACGAGAGGGACATCGCCCGTATCCGGAAACGTTTTCCACTGGGTTCCGAAAATGGTGTTGTTGGACGTGATGTGTACGTACGCAGCGTCTTCGGTCAAGGACAGGTCTTTCGGGAGGTATGTAAAGTTCGCATCTTCCGATGTCCCGGCAATATTGACCTTTCCGAACAACTTGGCTTCTTTGATCGCTTTCTTTGCCCACGTTCCGGTATTGATGTAATCGGCGGTCTGGTTCTCGGACAGGAAATTCATCGGAATCATGGCGAACTGGGTACTTGCCCCTCCTTGTAAGAACATTGCTGAATATTCATCAGCAGAAAGTCCCATGAGATCCAACAAATCCGACTGCGCTTCTCCCATGACCCGGTCAAACTCCTTGGAGCGATGACTGACTTCCATGACTGAGACGCCAAGGTTTTCGAAGTCCAGTATCGCATCGGCGGTTTCCTTTACAACTGAAAGGGGGAGTACCGCCGGACCAGCAAAGAAATTATACGCGCGGGTTGCCATGTGTAATTCTCCTCGGTATGAAAGTTCACGAGCATATTGCATGCATATTCAATGCTGCAACATTTTAACGATGTAAAATACAAAATTCACGGCCAGTGTTGAACCTTTTTGGTGTTCATCCCATTCAGCACAAACCAGCAAAGGACATCACCAACAGGCGGAGACGCCGAACACCTTCAGCAAGAATTCATAAATAATGTCAATCTTCAAGAAAATACTGGCGTGGAACGACATCGCGCAATATCTCCATGAGAGATTCGGGTTGAAACGGTTTAGGTAAGAAAGCAACGATATTCAGTTTCAACGCCTGTAGAAACGTGTTTTCATCATTTTGCGATGTTAGAACAATGACGGGTACACCGACTTGGCTTTCGTTTTGATTCACGAACCCGAGAAACTCAAGCCCGTTCATTCGCGGCATGAGGACGTCCGTGATGATCAAGTCCGGACGAACTTCCAGCA
>JAADGX010000223.1 GCA_013152135.1 Chlorobiota bacterium | reverse complement strand
CGTTTTGAAGAATGAAAAATCGAGGTTGCCGAAAATGAAGAACGCGATCACCACCGCCATGGTGCCGATGATAGGGCCGATGGCATTTTCCACGAACGTTGAAAGCATCAGCGCGAGCGATGCGACCGTGACCATGGCAATGCCCGCCAGGAAATAGGCGAAAACGAATCGCCATAGAACGTCGTCGCCGCGCAGAATGATAAGCCCGTTATCGAACATCAACAGGTCTCCCGTTCCGAACAGGAGAAGACCCAATCCTATGCTCAGCACCCCCAGGAATATTACCAACGAGTACGTGTATATGATTGTCGCGGTAAGCTTGACCGTGAAAATCCGCGTACGGGAAGGCGGTCTCGTCAAAAGTATCCTGAAAGTGCCGCCCGTGGCTTCTCCCGCAAACATGTCGCCCGCAACCAGTGCTATGAGAAAAGGAATGTGCACCCAGAGCGAATTCATGACCATGTTCGCGACGAACCACCCGTTGAAGAGGTTGCCCACGAAAACGAAATCCTGTTGCAGATTCCGCGTCATGCTGTTAACCATGTTTTCACCACCGTAGGACATGCCGAGATAAATCAACGGGATCACAACGGCGATGACACCAAAACCGATGTACGTTCGGAGTTTGCGGTACGTTTTTGTTAACTCGATGGAAAGCAGCGACGTCATGCTATCCGAGATGTTCTGGCAGATGCACGGATCGAAGCTCCTTCTCAAGGTTCACGATGTCTTCAATCTGGGCGAGAAACCAGGGATCGATGCGTGTCAAACGGTGCAACTCGTCGATGCTCATGCCCAGCAACATACCGTATCGTACCCAGAAAATATTGTCGGAATGAGGATGCCGAAGATGCTCAACGACTTTCGTTCGCCAATCCTCCTTTTCTTCCCGTGCGAGTGCGAGCGGGTTCACCATGTCCTTTCCGTCCGCGCCGAGTCCCATGCGACCGTTTTCCATCGAGCGAAGAGCCTTTTGCAGCGCTTCCTTGAACGTGCGGCCCATGGCCATAACTTCCCCCACCGACTTCATCTGTACACCGAGCAGATCCTCGGCGCCAGCAAACTTCGCGAAATCCCACCGAGGGATTTTCACCACGACGTAATCGAGAGTAGGCTCGAAACAGGCAGGCGTCTCTCGGGTGATGTCGTTGGGAATCTCCTCCAACGTGTATCCCACGGCCAGTTTTGCCGCAATCTTGGCGATGGGGAATCCCGTGGCCTTGGATGCGAGAGCGGAGGATCGCGATACGCGGGGATTCATTTCGATGACCACCATTCGCCCGGTTTCCGGGTGAACGGCGAACTGGATATTAGACCCGCCGGTTTCCACCCCGATTTCCCTGATGATCTTGATCGACGCGTCTCGTAAGCGTTGATATTCCTTGTCGGTCAAGGTCTGGGCAGGGGCCACCGTGATGGAATCCCCGGTGTGAACCCCCATGGGATCAAAATTCTCGATTGAGCAAACGATGACGACATTGTCCGCAATGTCGCGCATGATCTCCAGTTCGTATTCCTTCCAGCCCAGGATGGATTCCTCGACCAATACCTGGTGGACGGGACTGGATACGAGCCCCTGGGTGACCTTGGTTTCAAACTCCTGGATATTAAACGCAATACTGCCGCCCGTGCCGCCGAGTGTAAAAGAAGGACGAATGATAATGGGAAAGCCGATGAAGTCGAGCAAGGCTAGCGCTTCCTCGTAGGTGTGCACGAAACGGCCTTGTGGCATTTCGAGACCGCAATGCTGGACAACCGCCAGGAATTCCTGACGGTCTTCCGCTTTTCGTATGGCCGGAAGTTGCGCCCCGATAAGTTCTATCCCGTGCTTGTCCAAAACGCCACGCTCCGCAAGTTCAACAACGGCGTTGAGCGCGGTTTGTCCGCCCATGGTTGGAAGAATGGCATCGGGTTTTTCTTTTTCAATAATCCGTTCAATGAAGTAAGGAGAGATCGGTTCGATGTACGTTGCGTCCGCGAATTCAGGATCGGTCATGATGGTGGCCGGGTTGCTGTTGATCAGTATGACTCTGTAACCTTCTTCCCGGAGGACGCGGCACGCCTGGGTGCCGGAATAATCGAATTCACAAGCTTGCCCGATGACGATGGGACCAGACCCGATAATGAGAATGGAGTGTAAGTCGTCCCGTTTTGGCATCAGCGGTTTCCCATGTTCTTTGTGGTAGTGTTCAAGAAAGACTCTCCGTGTTTTTTCCCTGGTTCACCAGTTGGTACAGACTCTTGATTTCTCTTGCCGTCAGGAATCGCCATTCGCCGCGTTTCAAACCCGCGGTGGTCAAGCCTGCGTACGAGAAGCGATCGAGCTGTTTGACGGTGAAACCGAGTGATTCGAACATCCTTCGCACCTGCCTGTTTTTTCCTTCATGGATGACAAGGGCGACTTCAAACCGCTTTGTACCTTCAATGATCCAGGCTTTCCCCGGCGCCGTTTTACCGTCTGAAAGATGAATGCCCCTAACGATTTCATGAAGCTGTGCCGCGGAAACAGGTTTATCCAGTTTCACCCTGTATGCTTTTTCAACTTCGAAGGAAGGGTGCATCAAGCGGTACGCGAGATCACCGTCGTTCGTGAGCAGGAGAGCGCCGGTTGTATTTCTGTCCAGGCGCCCGACCGGGAAAAGACGGTGGGTCGCAGGCACGAGATCAAGTACTGTTTTACGATTCTTTTCATCATGGGAGGTGGTGATGTAGTCCTTTGGTTTATTCAGCAGGATGTAAACGAGCTTGGCGTCGAGCAGAATTTCCTGCCCTTTTACCGTAACCCGGTCCTTTCCAGGGACCACCCGCACACCCAGCTCGTTTACCGTCGCCCCGTTGACTTTCACGAAACCCATGGTAATAAGTTCATCCGCTTTTCTGCGTGAACACAGGCCGGAAGATGCTATATACTTGTTTAATCGAACCGGACCTGTTTCGACGCGAACACCTTCCGGTGAATGTCGAAGTTCTTTCTTCCCGGGATTAGTAGTCGTTTTCTTCTTCCTCGTTCGTTTCTTCATCTGTCGCTGTTCGTGAATTCCGAATAATGTTTTCGTCTGTTTCCATAGGTTCTGCGTCGCGTATATCCTCGGGAACATCCCGGTCCTCATCAAGGGTGATACCGACGTTGACGGTTGGAGACTGGAAAAATGGATGCTTGGAATCGTCGTCACCAGGATTAACGGTGTCGTCGGAAACGTGTTCTTCAGCGGGGAGAATAGCCTCTTCACTTGTTGGGTCCGCGTCCGGCGCGTCTTCTTCCCGAAACAGCTCTTCGATTTCCCGCGGTTTTGGAAGATCCCCGAGACTGCCAAGCCCGAAATGCACCAGGAATGTTTTGGTCGTGCCATAGAGAAGAGGTCGCCCCACGGTATCTTCCCGTCCCACGATGGTGATCAGGTCTTTTTCCAGCAGGGATTTGATCACGTGATCCGCGTTGACTCCCCGAATAGCCTCGATCGCGGGTTTGCTGATAGGCTGACGAAAAGCGATAATGGCCAATGTCTCAAGAGCCGAAGGTGTCAACCGTCGTCGGGAACGGGCGGCAAAGAGCCGGCCTACCCACGTACCGTATTCAGGAACCGTCTGAAACGAATACCCGCCCGCGATCTCCACGATACGGAACGCCCTGTTGTGCCGCTCGTATTCCTGGTTAAGTTCGGCAACCAGCAAACGGAAGCGATTGATAGTAAGCGGTACGCCTCGCTTGTTGCCTCTTGGCAGCGGAGCGGAAGGCCCCTCGACGCGGGTCTGTTGATCGTTTCCTTTTCCGTCTTCGAGAATCGCTTTGATTTGCCGGAATGTCAAGGGTTCATCCGAAGCAAAGATCAATGCTTCGATGACACTCATGAAATGCCGGTCGAAAAGATCGGATTGATCATCGTCTTCTTGTTGGTCATCCTCGGTGGTGTGATCTTCCATCATGTCGACAGCGTCGCTGTCGTGGCTCGAATCAGAGGCGGTATCGGAGGGCTCCGATGGCGTCTTACCTTCGGGTTCGGTTGTCCTCATATCGCCGGTATCGTTTCCCTGTCCATCGTAACTCGAATTCATGGATGTTTGCTCCTGGTCGGCAGGAGTGGGTTCTTTTTGCAATGAAGGCGCGTCGTCTTCCGATACGTCCCGCTTTGGCACTGTGTCGTCCGAGTGTTTGGTATTAGTCATGCAGTCGTAGTTTCCCGTTTTACGATGACGAAAGAGTTGAAAACGGTGTGGTTTCGTATCATCACGGATTGGGCCCTCATGAGTTCCAGCAAGGCGACGAATGTAACCACGATAGCGACTTTGTCCGGCAATTCCATCATGAGTTCATCGAAACTGAATTCATCCCGGTTTTCGAATTTTTGCATGATGATTCGTCCCTGTTCCTCTATCGTGTACGGAATTTCCTCCACCGTATGGGGAGTGGTCCGGGGAACGTTCTGGAGCGCGCGCCTGAACGCCCGGATGAGGTCGTACATGGTGACGTCTTTAAGGATCTCACCTTCGCTCAGCTCTTCCTGGAGTCGAACGTCGCTTTTGAAATACCGCCGGAAAAAACGTCGTCGCTGTTCTTCTTCCAGTCCTCGCATTTGTTGCGCCACTTCCTTGTATCGCTTGTATTCGAGCAGCCGTCGAACGAGTTCCGTGCGGGGGTCTTCCGCTTCTTCCTCGTCGTCTTCGTCAATTTTCGACTTGGGAAGAAGCATCCGGACTTTGATCTGCATCAGGATTGATGCCATGACAATGAACTCGCCCGCGAGTTCAAGGTCCAGCATCTTCATGAGATGGATGTATTCGAGGAATTCTTTGGTGATATGCGCAATGGGAATGTCATAGATATCCAGTTCGTCCCGCTTGATGAAGAACAAAAGCAAGTCGAGGGGGCCTTCGAAGTTTGGAACTTTTACCTTGTAGGTTGCCATCGATTATCCCAGCTTCATGACCCGGTGAACTTCGTCCATGGTTTTCCGCGCTTCCGCGGCGGCGCGTTTTTCCCCATCCCGAAGAATGTCCATAACCCGGCCAGTATCAGACACGTACATCGCTCTGCGTTCGTGGAAAGGGCTTAAGAATTCGTTGATCGTTGCGGCGCACCGTTTCTTGCAATCGACGCACCCCAGGTCTCCGGATTCACATCCCGAGCGGATATCTTCAATCTCTGTCGGATTGAATTTCTGGTGATATTTGAAAACCAGGCAAATGTCTGGATGACCGGGATCGTTCCTTCGCACTTTTGCCGGGTCGGTCACTGCTCTCCGGAGTTTTTGATCCACTGTCTCAGGCGGGTCTGATAGCAAGATGGCGTTGTTAAGCGACTTGCTCATCTTGCGCTCCATACCATCCAAACCTGGCAAACGCGCGAATGATGTCAGGAGGGGTTCCGGTTCGGGGAAGACCTGTCCGTACTGGTTGTTGAACCGTCGCGCAATCTCACGAGTGATTTCGATGTGCGATAACTGATCCTCTCCAACAGGGACAACCTCGCCCTTGTAGAGGAGAATGTCGGCCGCCTGTAATACGGGATATCCAAGGTGTCCGTATACAATCGACTCGATGTGGAGGTCGCGCACCTGGTCTTTGACGGCGGGGGTTCGTTCAAGCCGCGCCTTGGTGATGAGCATGGAAAAGAGCAGGAATAATTCAGCGTGTTCTTTCACTTGTGATTGCCGGAAGATGGGGCTCCGCGTCGGATCGATGCCGCCGGCCAACCAATCAATCACCATGTCGATGGTGTTTCGTTCCAGGTCGCTTGTGTCGGGATTCGTTGTCAGAGCGTGGTAATCCGCGATCAGGTGAAAATTGCTGTACGTATCCTGTAGACGGACCCAGTTTTCCAGCGCTCCCGTCCAGTGTCCGAGGTGGAGTTTCCCAGTGGGCCGCATCCCACTGAGGATTCGCTTTTTCGTGTATGTTGTCATGCCCAATGATGCTGGATATACAATACAGCGTAAGATAGAAAAAGAGGAGGAATAAATCCCTCCCCGGTCGATGTCCAAGAGCCAACATTATCCCTCATTGTAAGAAGAGGTAAGGACGCCATTGATCGTCGGGGACGCCGATCGCGGTCTGGATGAACAGGAGATGTGAGGGGCGGCGGGGTTTACGCAACGGGTGCATGCCGATATCATCCGGGTTGTGATTTCCCTTCTTATTATTGCACTTGGTGCATGCCGTAACGAGATTCTCCCACGTGTCTTTGCCTCCCATGGCCTTGGGAATAACGTGGTCGATGGTCAAATCGGTTGTCCGTTTCCCGCAATACTGGCACTGGTAATTGTCTCGACGCAGGATGTTCTTCCGCGAGAGAATGATTTTCTTCCATGGACGGTGTACAAAGCGCGCGAGACGGACGATGGAAGGAAACGGCATGGATGAGTTCACCGACCGGATCGTCTGTCCGTCACACGTTGCGACAACTTCCGCTTTTCCGAGGTAGAGCAGAATGACGGCGCGCTGCACGTTGCAGACCATCATCGGCTCGTAACTCTGATTTAATACGAGTACACGGCCCTGGAGAGGGTTGAACCGTTCGTGGAAAACTATGGAACTGAAGGCGTTGTTGCTCCTTTATTTGCTTTGTTCACACATGATGTACGCTCCCGCGCTCGCGGAAGCCTTAATTTCATAATATAGAAAGGGGTAACGTTATTGTCAATTACAATAAGAGCGTCCATCGGTTTTCACTTGATAAGGAGGCAAAGAAGTGGCGACCTCCGCGGATTCAATTCACGGAGGTTATGCCGTGGCGAATGGCAAGCTTCACCAGATCGGGCACGTTGTAAACACCGAGCTTTTGCATAATGCGGCTGCGATATGTTTCTACACTGCGCACCGATATGGAGAGGGCCTTGGAGATATCCCTATTCGAGTTCCCTTCAACAACCATTTGAAGGATCTCCCGTTCACGAAGTGTCAGGCATTCCAGCGGACTACTCTCGTCCTGTGGCTTCTTCGCTTGCGTGGTCGAGATAAGCATGTCCGCAATGGGTTTGCTGACGTACGTTTTACCACTTGCCGCCTCCCGTACCGCTGCGACCACGTCACGCCCGGCGGATTCCTTTAACAGGTAACCAGAGGCGCCCGCCTGGAAAGCTCGGAAAACGTATTCGGGGTCTTCATGCATCGAAAGCATAACAACTCTGGTGCGGGCAACGTTTTTCGTGATTTGCTTGGTTGCTTCAATACCGTTCAGCTCCGGCATGCTGATGTCCATCAAGGCGACATCCGGCTGATGCTCTTCAACGAATCGAACGGCATCTCTGCCGTTTTCCGCTTCGCCGATTACTTCGATATCACCGGTTGCTTCAAGGAGGGCGCGCAGCCCGTCACGAAGCACGGCGTGGTCATCGGCAATGAAAACGGTGATGGTCATCTCATTTCTTTTCCACTATAACGAGGATGGTTGTTCCTTGGCCCGGTATGGAGTTGATTTGCAGGATCCCCCCAACGGCAAGAGCACGCTCCTGCATAATGATTAATCCCCAGCGAGGCCGGTTCTCGCTTTTTGGCGGTGATGCTGGATCAAATCCGCACCCGTCATCAACGATGTGCAAATGGAGGCGGTTTCCCCTGTCATCCACGCGAACGGTGGCGGTTTTTGCGTGTGCGTGCCGGGCAACATTGGTAAGCGCTTCCTGCGTGATACGAAACAGGGCGGTTTCCGTCGCGGGCTGAAGCCTCGGATGCGGTTCCAATCCTTCCAGGTGTACGACAATCCCCGTACGAAGAGAGAATTGTTCGCAATACCAGCGCAGGGCGGCCATCAACCCGTAATCATCCAGGACCTGCGGGCGCAAGTCCGACATCAAGTTGCGAATGCGCCGGGTCGTTTCTTCAACCAGTTCAAGAGCATCGTTCATGCGATCGAGGACCTGTTTTGTGGCAAAGCCGGAAATCTGATTGTGAATCAAATTGAGGTTGATGTTCAAAGCCGTTAAGCTTTGGCTGACCCGGTCGTGTAATTCGCTGGCAAGCTGTTTTCGTTCCGTTTCCTCCATTTCCGCCAGGCGTCGCGTGAGTGTCCGCAGTTGGGACGTGGATCTTGTGATTCGTTCCTCCGCCTCTTTTCGTTCACTGATATCACGCCACGTCACAACGAGACCGTCTCCGAATTTCGACGCGCGAATATCGATGTCCATGTTGATATCGCCGGATTTCTTTCCGGTGGTCGATTTGCGACGCAATTCGGTATTGAAGTGGATCCCGGTTTCAACGACGCTGACGTATTGTGGGAACATCTGTTGGTCAAGGGGCTCCGGTTTCATGTTCAGCAGAGTATTGCCGATGACATTCTCACGCAACAGCCGAAAGAGCCTGCACCCCGCAGTGTTGATGTACTCATAACGGAAGTCCACGATGTTTCCATTGTCATCTCGTATCGCTGAGAAAATAGCGAAACCATCAAGCAGCGTTTCCACCGAAGTGCGGAACCGCTCCTCGGCTTGCGCCAATTTGTTTTTCTCTTTTTCCAATTCCAGCGTTCTCTCGCGAACGCGCATTTCCAACTGGTTGTTGAGTTCTTCAAGTCTTGAGTACGCGCGCTCGATTTCAGCGGTGCGTTCGGACACGGTGCGTTCCAGCGCTTCCGTACGGTTTATCAATGTCCGGATGCGGATACGATACCCTGCCAGGCCGGTAAATCCGACGGCAAGTCCGAAGATGGTGAAGAACCACCATTTTTGATAAAACGGCGGCTCAAGATAGAACGAAAGGATCGCCGACTTCCGGCTTTGAACACCATCCTCGTTGCGCGCCTTGACCTTGAAAACGTATTCGCCGGGAGGGATGTTCGTGTAGTATGCTATGCGGCGATCCTGGGCCTGCACCCATCCATCGTCGAATCCTTCGAGCATGTAAGCGTATCGTACCTTCGAAGGGTTCAAGAAGCTTAACGCGGCGTAATGAAATTCCAGATCGCCCGAACCGGCGGGCAGTGTTATTGGTTTGTGCGGGTCGACCGGGGAGCCGTTGATAAATACCTGTTCCAGGGCGAGCATAGGAGGACAGGTATTCATCGGGATGTTGGCCGGATCAATGCCTGCGACACCCTCGATCGTGGCGAACCACAAAACACCGTTGCGTGCTTTCCAACCTGCAGGCTGGTTTCCCCCGTTGCATTCGCGACTTCGCATGCCGTCTTCTATACCGTAGGACGTACACGGGATCTCGTCGAGTTTTCCCTTATCGAACAGGGCCAAATCTGTTTTCCGGACCGAGAAAACCCCCATGTTGCTGCTCATCCACAGTTTCCCCTCGTGGTCTTCCAGGATGGCGTAGATAACGTCGTTGAATAAACCCTGTTCCGTGGTGTAGGAGGTAAAGACCCCATCTCGGTAGCGATTAAGCCCTCCACCGGATGTCCCGATCCATAAATTTCCATCGGCATCGTCGTAAAGACAGAGTACGTGATCGTTCGAAAGACCATCACTTGTGGTCAAGGCATTGAAACGACCGTTTTGATATTGAACAAGTCCGCTGCCGTTTGTGCCAATCCACAACCTGCGCTGCTTGTCTTCATGGAGCGCCCAAACGTCGTCGTCGAACTCGCCATTTCCGATTTTGTATGGTGTAAAACGACCGTTGTGATAGCGCGTCAAGCCCCCGTTTGTTGTTCCGACCCACAAGTCGCCGTGATAGTCTTGTAGGATGGAAAGAACGATGTCACTGGTCAGACCGTCCGCAGTCGTGAATGTTTTGAAAACGCCTTTGTTGAATCGTATCAACCCGCTCCCGTTCGTTCCGATCCACAAAGCGCCGCGAGTATCTTCGCAGAGGGAAAGAATGCGTGTCCCGCGCAATCCGTTGCCGATGGCAATGGTTTTTATCACACCGTGCTCGAGAATATTCAACCCGTTCTCTGTGCCTATCCATAAACGGCCACGGCTGTCCTCCAGCACGACGTTACAGAAATCGCTCGACAGCCCCTCCCGGCTGGAGTAGGCCAGGAATTTCCCTTCTTTCAGCCGGTTCAATCCGCCACTGTTGGTTCCGATCCAGAGGCTGCCTTCCCGGTCCTCGAAGATTGAAAGGACGACGTTATTTGACAGGCCCTCGCTCGAAGTATAGCTGTCGAAGACTCCGTTCCGGTACCGAATCAACCCCTTGCCATCAGTACCGATCCAAAGAACGTCCGCTTTGTCTTTTAACAAACTTAGTACGTGAATATCCTGGATCGCGATCTTTTCAAGAATCGTATCCGGACGATTGATCGTCAATTCGAAAAGTCCATGGTCATACGTTCCGATCCAGAGGCTGCCGGTCGGGCTTTCACAAAGTGCCACGATCATACAATCTTTCAACGGCGCAGGGAAAAGTTCGATGCGATCTTGTGAAAGGCGGTAGAGCCCGGCCTTATCAGTACCGATCCAAAGGGTACCGCGGGTATCTCGGTGGAGGGATAATACAGTAGGCTTGGATAGTGTCTTCCCGAGTTGATAGGTCGTAAACACTCCGTTTTTGTAGCGGGACAGACCTCCGGACTTCGTCCCGATCCACAGTGCGCCATCGGGTGTTTCGGTCAGGGCCAGAACAATGTTGCCACTCAATCCATCGGTGCGCGTGAACGTTTGAAACCGGTTTCCTTTGTACCGGGTCAACCCGCCGCCGTTTGTGCCGATCCACAGGTTCCCGCGGCTGTCTTCAAAGAGCGTGAGAATGTAGTTGCTCTTCAGCGCCTTGACGGATCTCTTGTTGAAAACGGTGAAAAGAACGCCGTCAAATCGTACAAGTCCTTCCTGGGTGCCGAGCCATATATAGCCGTCACGTGTTTGCAGAATTGCCTGGATGGAATTCTGCGGCAAACCGTCTTCGACCTTCCAAACCTGGTGCGGGAATTGTGTCAATGCCCGGTCAGGATCGATGGTCCGTGCATGCGCACCCGCAAGCAAAAGGAAAGGGATGCTGCACGCCAGGGATTTGAAGAGAGAATACGTCATGAAACGTACCGCACAGAATACTTATCGATCATCGTGTTTGGTCTGGAGAATTCATGATGAACTCACTGTCTGGAAATGTGGGGAAAAAATCATAAACACGAAAGATAACTTTACGGTACATAACGTGCCGACTTTTCTCGATACACCGCAATCCATGAAAGAGGCGCCTCGAATGCCGTATATTGCCATGGTATGGATTCTGAGAGAATGTGCGTATTGTGACATGATTACTACTCTGTGTTTTGATTTAGGCAACGTCCTGTTGTTTTTCGATCACGTCCTGATTGCACGGCGTTTGGGTGAAGCGTTCGCGGTAGATCCGGAACGGCTGTGCCGGGACCCGCGTTTTGTTTCGCTCATGGTTAGAAACGAGAGTGGTGAACTGGATGGGAGAAGGCTTTACCGCGAAATAATGAACGCCTATGGAAAAGGGGCGCAATTGTCTTTCGATGCGTTCAAGGAGGCATGGTCCGATATATTCACCCCCAACACGGAGTTGATCGAAATCCTGCCCCTATTGGCAAAGAGGTACCAGTTGCGCATGCTGTCCAATACCAATGATTTACATATAGACTGGTGCATGAAGAATTATCCCGAAGTTTTTCGTCACTTCGAACGGTTGGTTTTTTCATACGAGATAGGGTCTCGAAAGCCCGCCCCGGAAGCGTTCCGGGCCTTGTGCCTGGGAGTGAAACCGGAACACTGCTTGTATGTTGACGATATTTTATCGTATGTTGAAGCAGCACGGGAATGGGGAATGCATGCGGTGCAATATCGCGGTATGGATGATCTACGGAGTGCTTTTTCCTCGTTCGATATTGATCTGGAATAATTCGATTGTCACTTCTCAAAGAGAAACAATCCCATGTTTTCGCGGTGTTATCACACCATAACATGCGCCGCTTTTCCGAGTTACAAAGTACAGTCAAGGGTTGAATTCATGAGAAAACCTGTCGTTCTCTACTTACTGGTCCTGTTGCTCCTTGGTGGAACTTCCATGGCTCAGGATCTGACATCCGTTCAGTTCAAGTTGAAAGACATCAACGGAAAGAAGCGTTCTTTTCAAACAATCATGAAGAAAGTCCGCGGGACGGAAAAAACGCCGCGCAAGGGCGTCGTCGTTCTGAGCTTCTGGGCGCTCTGGTGCCAGCCCTGCAAGAAAGAAATGAAGGCATTCAAGCCGATTTTTCAACAGCTAAGAAAAGAAGGATTGAACGTAGAATACATTGCGATCAATCTGGACAACATCCGAAGCACGGCAAAGGTGAAGTCTTACGTCACCGCTCAGAAATTTCCCTACATTCAACTGCTCGATCCGAATCAGCGTGTCTTTGAAAAATTGAACGGTCAGAGCATACCATATACGTTGGTGCTGAAAGAATCCGGTGCGTTAATTAACAAGCATATTGGTTTTATCCCGGGAGACGAGAAGCACCTTGAAGAAGAAATCCGCAACTACTTGAGTGGAGATTCATGAGACGCGGCCTGCTGCTTCTTGTTGTCCTTGGGTGGACGGCACCAACGTACGCTCAGATCAATTATTCCTTCAATAACTACCTGCGGTACGGCAAGGGAACCAAGAACCGCGGTGGCGTCGCGTACAACGCGGAATACCTTGAGAACATGGCGAACGCCCGTCTTTTCATGGACAAGTTTACAATGGGCGTCCGGTTCTTGTACGATGCCCCCCATGAATACGGACCGCACTTCCTCGGAATCCAGAAAAGGTACGTGGAATTCGAAGACGCGGGGCTGCAGCTCCGCGCGGGAACCTATTGGACGTTGTTTGGAAAAGGGCTGGCGATGAACCTGTTTGAAAACCGGGGTATTTACTTCGATACCGGTTTGGACGGCTTGCGCGCGACCTATCGAAGCGATATGCTCGACGTGATTCTCGCCGCGGGCAACCTCGCGTATCGGGATATGATCGATACGTCGAGGATAGAAAACTACATCGTCCGGGGAGGGACGTTTGCCGTGCGGCCGCTGGAGGAGATTGAAATCGGGGGCAGTTTCGTTGATGCGGATGGGGCGTTTCCGCCCGCGTCTTTTTCGAGTGGTGGCGTAGGACCAAAAGTCAAAGCGGAAATTCCGGAGATCAACCTCGCACTGCATGCGTTTGGCTTCGATCTTTTTGCCTCGTACGCAAGGAAGAAGGCGACAATACAGGAAACGGGAAGCGGACCGGATTACGATATGGTGACACGCACCAGTTACGGCGAAGGGATATACGGGAGCCTGGCTTTCGCCAGTGAAGATGGTTGGGGATTCACGTTTGAATACAAGGATTATCGATTCGACGTGGTGGACCCGTTTACCCGGGTCAATATCAATAGGCCCACGCGGGCGCTTCCGTTTCAGAACCCGCCCATCGTGTTCAAGGAGCATGCTTTTACCTTGTTGAGCAGGGATCCGCATCAGATAGATTTCAGTGACGAAATCGGGATGCAGATAGAGGTGTTCTATGCGCTTACTTCCCAGATCGTCTTGAATTTCAACGCTTCGGCCGCAAGTCGCCACAAGAGCTACGAGATGGTCAACGGGAATTTGCGGACGATCGAGCGGGATAATAAGCTTCTTCCGTCGTTGTCAAAAGAGTTTTCTCCATTCTATGAAGTCTATGGAGAACTTGAATGGTACTTCACGGACGTGTCATTTCTGCGAGCGGCGTTTAACAGACGATTTGACGCTCCATACGAGGAGCTCGGAGGAATGACGCACGAAAAATCAAGCACGACATTGCCGGTGAAAATCGAGTACGAGCTGGGCGACGGCTATTTCCTGGAGGGAGAAGTGGAAACGCAATTCTTCCACGATTCATTCCTCGTCCACACGCCGGATTATACGAACCTTTTCCTTATGGTGGTTCTCTCCCGTTCGCCTGATTGGTCGGTGGCGTTGCGCACGGAATTCTCCTCTATTGATGAGCGGGATGAGCCCTCGGGGAGGTCGTTTTGGGCTTTTGGAGAGGTGACGTATCGCTTGACTTCAACGCACACCATCAGTATTGGTTGCGGGACGGAGCGGGGAGGCGTAATCTGTTCCAGTGGAATCTGCCGCCAGGTGGATCCGTTCTCAGGAGTGCGTTTTTCCGTTCTTACCCAGTGGTGATATACGGGGGAAAATGAGAACCCGCGAAATAATCGGGGTTCGGTTTTTAGTAAAAGAATTTTTTAGGATTCAATCATTTCGCAGATGAAGAGAGAAATCATCATCAATCAAGCGGAGATGCAAAGCCGGATTGCCATCATGGAAGATGGCAAGCTGAGCGAGCTCTTCCTGGAAAGCGTTGGCAAGGAGCGCATGGTTGGTGATATATACCTTGGTCGCGTAGCCAAGGTCTTGCATGGAATTCGTGCTGCCTTTATCGATATCGGGTTGGAACAGGATGCGTTTCTCCATTTCTCTGATCTCGATGATGCGTTCAAGCAATTCTCGGCCATTACCGGTGACGATTCCGATTCCGGTATCGAAGAGGTTGACGAAGGGGAGAACGGTGGCGGTTCGTCGCGCCGTCGAAAGTCGAAAAGAAACAGGCACAGCTACGCGCAGGTCAACTTGCAGAAGGGGCAGGAACTGCTCGTGCAGGTGGTGAAAGAAGCGTATGCCAATAAGGGCGTGCGTGTAACGAATCAGATTGCGCTTCCCGGCCGGTTCCTCGTTTTGCTTCCGTATGAGACGACAATTGGCGTCTCGCGCAAGATCTCCAGTTTCAAGGAGAAACGCCGTCTGCGCAGAATCGCGCGCAGCATTATCCCGTCCAATGTGGGATTGATCATCCGTACCGTGGCGGAGGGAAAGGAGGAAGAGGTACTGCGCAATGATCTCTTGGAATTGCTCGATACCTGGAAGGATATTGAGAGAAAACTCAAGAAGGCTGAAGCCCCGACCTTGATGTACAAAGACATGAACACCACCGCCAGCGTTATGCGCGACCTGTTCAAGTCGGACGTCACGCGCGTGGTTACCGATTCGAAACGCATGTACCGGGAAATACGCAGCTACGTCAGCTCCGTGGCCCCGTCCATGGTCAACGCCGTGGAATTGTACAAAGACAAGGTACCGATTTTCGACGCCTTCGGGGTGGAGAAGGAGATACGGAATTCCTTGAGCCGCAAGGTGTGGTTGAAGAGCGGAGGCTACATCATCATCGAGCACACGGAAGCGATGAAGGTGATCGACGTCAACAGCGGTCGCTTCGCCGCCAAGCGCCACCAGGAAGAGAACTCCCTGCGCACCAACCTCGAGGCCGTGCGGGAGATCGCCCGCCAAATCCGCCTCCGGGACCTCGGCGGCATTATCATCATTGATTTTATCGACATGGAACAGGAGTCCAGCAGGAGGAAAGTGTACGAGGAGATGCGGAGGGAGATGAGGATCGATCGCGCCAAGTCGACGATCCTGCCTCTTACCGAATTCTGTCTCATGCAGATTACGCGTCAGCGGATCCGGGACAGTGTCCAGTTTTCCGTGTTGGAACCTTGTCCGACGTGTGACGGGACCGGTCTCGTCCAGAGTAAAGCCTCGCTTGTCATGCAGATCGAACGCTGGCTCAAGCGTTTCCGGACGGAAACCTCGGAGCTTCGATTAATTCTCCAGGTGCATCCTACCGCTGCGGAGTATCTCCAGGAAGGGAAGTTCAATCGCCTCATGAAGTTGATGCTGAAACATTTTGTCCGCATCAAGTTGCAGAGCGATCCTTCCGTCCAGGTTGGAAGTTTTCGCTTTCTCTCCGGCCGAACGGGGAAAGACCTGACCTCGAAATACCTGCTCTGAGCGCCCACCCGAAGCTTTCTCAACCGTATCTTGACCCCGTGCGCTACCGTCGTTTCGCTTTGAATGTCCGCGTGGTTTTTTCTATATTTTAACAATGTGATGCCCTGTGCTGGCGAGTTGTTGTGCGGTGTTCGGATACGACCGCACGGGATGAAATGAACAAGGAAATATTACGCGGGATCACAAGCGAGTTTTTCACTCCCCGTCCTAACATCGCTGATTTTGTATCAGGAGGTTTCATGAAATATTCCGTCGTGAGCACGGATCTGCAGAAGGCCCTGGCGAAGATTATCCACGTCGTACCCACGAAATCCACCATGCCCATCGTGGAAAATATTCTGATGGATTTGCAGGGGAATGCGCTTCGCATGACCGCCACCGATCTGGATATTTTTATGACTATCGAAATTCCGGTGACGGGAGAGGAAGACGGCAGGATTGCCGTTCCCGCACGCCGATTACACGAGATCGTTCGTTCATTGTCGAGCATGGAGCTCGATGTGAACGCGGATCACGTGGCGGGCAAAATGGTGATGAAAACCCGGCAAGGCGAGTACCGCATGAGCGGCGAAACCGCGGATAATTTCCCGGCCAAGGAAGATGTGGACGAGGTCGTCTCGTTCGCCCTCTCGTCGGAGCGCTTTTCGCAAATCATCGCCACCACGGCTTTCGCGGTCAGCACCGACGAACTGCGACCGGCCATGATGGGTGTGCTCTTCGAAATGAAACCTTCCGAGTTACGGGCAGTTGCCACGGACGGGCATAGGCTGGTGCGGGTGATTCAATCCAACATGGACGAATTGCCCTTGAGCGAAGGCGAAGTGCATGAGGTGGTCATCCCGGCCAGGGCATTGAACCTGATTTTGAAGTCGATGGAAAGCGAACAAGTGGACGTCCGAATTGGAAGCGCATCCATCCGCTTTTCCATGGATGAACTTGAACTGCAGTCCCGTATCATTGACGAAAAATACCCGAAGTATGAAAGCGTAATCCCGGTGGAAAACGACAAGGTGCTTTCCGTCAACCGCGCTGCTTTGCTGGCGGCGGTACGGAGAGTATCCATCTTTTCTAATTCCATTACGAACCAGATTCGCTTTTTCGTTTCGGACGGAGAACTGCGCGTGTCAGCCGAGGACATCGATTTCGGCGGTGAGGCCAAGGAATCTTTGCCTTGCGCATATACCGGTGAATCGATCGAGATCGGATTCAATTCCAAGTACATAGAAGATGCGCTGGTGCACCTGGAAGGCGAGGAAGTAACATTCGAATTCAGCAGCCCGACCCGCGCCGGCGTCATGCGTCCTTCCCAGCCGTTGCCGGATCAGGATATCCTGATGCTGGTAATGCCTGTGCGGTTGAATGCCTGAGTATGTATATCGAACGTGTTCATTTTAACTCACTTCGAAACCATGTCGATACCAGCCTCACCCTGTCAAACGGTATTACGCTTTTATGGGGAGACAACGGGGCGGGGAAGACAACCATCCTCGAAGCGATCTCTCTCGCTTGCCTGAGTCGTTCTTTTATTCATGGTCCTGACAGGAACCTGATTCGGCGCGGTGACGATGGCTATGCCGTGCGGGCCGGTATGGTAAGCGCCAACGGAAACCGCGGCCAGGTGGAAATCGATTTTTCCCTGTCCGGCGGGCGAAAAAAAATCCGGCTGAACAACAACCCCCTGGTATCAGCGGCAGAACTCATCGGATTGTTTCCCCTCGTCACCCTGTCTCCACAGTACCGCGGGATTACAAGCGGACCGCCCTCGGAGCGCCGGTCGTTCATGGATATGGTCATCTCGCAGGCGCACCCGGTTTACGTGAAGGAACTCTTCGAATTCAGGCGGATTCTTCGGCACCGAAATGCGCTTCTGGGCAACGCGGAAGGAGTCATCTCGCGATTGGACAAAGCGCTGGATTCCTGGGATGATACGTACGTGCGTGTCTGCGCACGCATTCTCGAACGTCGACGGGCGTTCCTGGAGCGCTTCGTTCCATACGTCGCGTCGGCGTACGAAGAAATCGCGGATGCGGGCGAAGAACCGAGCCTGGTGTACCAGTCCACGTTCGATGGCCTTGAAGATCAATGTTCGTCGACGGATGCGATGAAGTCCCGCCTCAGGGAGCATCTTGTTCACGATGTCCGCCGTGGCACGACGTCGCTTGGTCCGCATCGTGACGACCTCGTGTTGTTGTTGAACGGACTGGATGTGCGTCACCAGGCCTCGCAAGGGCAGGTGAAAAGCTTTCTGATCGCGCTGAAAGTCGCGGAGTTTCGCTATCTCCAAAACCAGACCGAAGAAGTCCCCGTGCTGCTTCTCGACGACATCTTCAGCGAGCTGGACGATATGCGGCTGGAGCGGGTGCTGCACTTGATCGGGCGCATCGGGCAAACCTTGATAACCTCGGTCAACAAATCCACGCGCGAGTTGCTGCCCACCATCGGATCGCAGTTCGATGTTTTCGAAGTGTCTGCCGGGCATGTACGACCGGTCGTGGAGGAATTGGTATGAAAGAGCTTTCACGGACCTGGACGTTGGCGGAAGCCCTCGAGAGCATGGCACAGCAGTTGGGTCTTCACGGGAAAATCGGGGAACAAATGGTCGTGCAGCAATGGCGGGAACTTGTTGGCGAGGCCCTGGCTAATCATGCGCAGGTACGCTCCATTCGCGATGGAACCATGTTCATTACCGTGGAAGAATCGTCGTGGCGATACGAGATTCATTTCAACCGGGAGGCTCTCCGGCGAAAAATCAACAACAAGCTGGGGCGGGAGATCATCAAAGAAATTGTGGTCCGATGAGTACGCGATGACCGTTGATGTCGAAAACATGAAAGTAGCAGGAGTGGACTTTCTCCATCAAGGAGTGGATAGGTGTTTCGATGGGGAAAATGAATTGATGATGACGGAATTACGAGACGGATGGCACTAAACAGCATCATGGCGAAAAAACCGGGCAAAACGATTGTTGTTGGTTCAGAGCGGACGGTCCCGGCGCTTTTTCCCGGCGATGTCGACACGATTGCCGCTATTGCAACTCCGCCGGGGACGGGAGGAATTGCCGTGATTCGCGTATCCGGACCTGCGGCGCTCGAACTGGCGGCGCGCGTGTTCCGGGGAGCGGACCTGCTGACCGTGGCGCCCCGAACCGCCCATTTTTGCAGGGTGATCGACGAAGGGGGGAACGTGGTGGACGAAGTCGTGGCGACCGTTTTCCACCGGCCGTCGTCATACACCGGCGAGGATACGGTGGAACTGAGTTGTCATGGCGGGCGGGCGGTGGCGGCCGCGGTGTTGGAAGCGGTGCTGCGTGGAGGCGGACGTCACGCGGTGCCGGGCGAGTTTACGAAACGCGCGTTCTTGAACGGTCGCATCGACCTGGTGCAAGCCGAAGCGGTGGCGGATCTCATCCATGCGGAGACGCGCCAGGCGCAGAAAGCATCCATAGTCCAGTTGGAGGGACGTTTGTCCGGATTCGTGCGCGAGGTCCGGGAGAAACTGCTGCGAACCGCGGCGGTTCTTGAGTTGAGCCTGGATTTCGCCGAAGACGATGTTCCCCTTGCTGAACCAGTGGAGCACCGCCGGAACCTTGAGGAGTCGATGCAGGCGATAACGACGCTCATAAAATCATACGACTCCGGCCGGGTGGTGCGCGAGGGAATAAAAGTTGTCATCATCGGGCGTCCGAACGCGGGCAAATCCAGCCTTCTCAATGCGCTCCTGGGTATGCCCAGGGCCATCGTCACACCTGTGCCGGGCACGACGCGGGATTACCTGGAAGAGGCGGCCGTGGTGGATGGAACGCTGTTTCGGTTCGTGGATACCGCCGGGTTGCGGGATACGAACGACCTCGTGGAGCGCGAAGGAATCGCCCGTACGATTGCCCAGGTGCAGGACGCGGATATCATCGTGGACGTGGTGGATGTGACTTCCGGACCTGACGCGGAAACCATTCTTCGCGAGGAACGGCAATGGTTGTCAGACGTCGTTTCTTCAGGCGTTATCACGTGCATCGCGTTAAACAAGATCGACCTCGGACCGGGGATGAAGGCG
>JAADGX010000332.1 GCA_013152135.1 Chlorobiota bacterium | reverse complement strand
ATACTTGACGGACGTTCCTGGGCGGTACCCCCCGGTCCTCCTTCGTAGATACAGAACAGGGCGTCGAGAATGATGAGCCGCTGCTTGCGCGTGACGACGTCGCTCGCGTTGATATCGAGCAGCGCCTTGATATTGCTGCACACACCCAGCGGTCCTTGCGGATTCACCGACCCGAAATGATTCTTCATGGCAAACGTGAAATCGCACGTCCCGTGATCCTTGAGAAGCGGCATGTTGATGAGGTAGTCGCAGTCGTGCAGCGTTTTGCCGTAAGGACGATCCTTGCCGTCGCAGAAAATGTACCACCCGAGATCGGGGAAGTAACAATCCTCGACCAGGTGCACGGGATAGCCGATGGTTTCCGTGGTGTACCCGGCGCCGGGGAAGCTCTGGTTCTCGTAGAAATAAATATTCTCCGCCGGGAATCTCCCGTTCAGCATCGCCGTCAACCGGCGCAATAACGCCCGCACCAGCTCGATGCGCGTGTGGATCGAGCCCCAGATGAGGTTGGGCTTGATGGCAATCTTCGTCGAAGTAGTAAGATCGGGAAAGAATGATTCCAGCGCTTCCACCGGGTTTGGTAACCCTGTGAACTGCATCAATCCCTCGTCGAGCATCCGGCGCACGTACGTTTCGTTCACGGTATCGTTTTGGCCTATGACCCCTTCGTGCGTAACCACCACCAGCCTTCCGGGATTGGGGTAACGGTAGTCACCCGTTTCCTTCAAGCGGGAAGGCATGGCGCGGTCGAACGGAACCACGCCCGCCGCCAGTGTTGCCGACGCGGTCCTTAGGAAACTGCGGCGCGATACTACCATCGAGAACTTCTCCCGGAACGTTGCGAAATCTTCTCGGACACTATTTCAACATGATCATCCGTATTTCCCGCGTCAGGCCGTGGGCTTGTGCCCGGCAGATGTACACACCCGAAGGCAGGCCGTTCGCTTCCCAGGTCAGGTGATGCGTTCCCGCGTCCTTGAGCTCGTCGGTCAATACTTTTACACGCGAGCCCCTGACGTCGAGCACCTCGACGCGAAGCAGGCCGGGCTCGTTGAGCTGGACGGGGATGTCCGTCATATCGTAAAAGGGATTGGGATAATTCTGGTCGAGCTGCCAGCTCGATTCCTCCGGCTTGACAATCACGCGCACCACCGGCGAGTATTCCGTCTTGCCGTCCACGTCCACCTGGCGCAGGCGGTAAAAAAGCTCGGTCGCCGACCGGAGCACGTCCCCCGGCGTATCGACGTACCGGTATTCCTGCGCGTTCGACGTCGTTCCACGGCCCGCAACGAAACCGACTTCCTTCCATCCCGTCTCGCCGTCCGGACTGCGCTCGATTCCGAATCCCGCGTTGTTCGATTCCTTCGCCGTCACCCAACGCAGTGTCACGTTTTCACCTTCGAGAGCGGCGGAAAAATGGGTCAACTCTACCGGCAGCGCGACCTCGATCACGTCCATCTGGTTGGGATCGGCCACGCCCAGCGAGTACGGCGGCTTCGACGATTCCTCGATGTACGTCGCCGCCTTGGGGCTTCTGCCGTTGGCGACGCGGAGCTCATTGATAAGCTTGCGCCCCTGGTAATCGTTGGTGACGGGGTCCTGGCTGATGAAAATTTTCTTGGGCGTGGCCTGGGGCGCTCCCCCCGGTCCCCCGTTGTACACGGCGTACAGGCCGTCCATGATGACCAGAACCTGCTTGGCAACCATGACGGAACTCGCCATGATATCGATGGTCGCTTTCTTGTTGCAGTGGATGCCGAGCGACCCTCCGGGGTTCAGTGTTCCCATGTGGTTCTTGAATGCCAGCGTCATGTTCAACGCCGTGCTGCAACTGTGATCCTTCAGGACCGGCATGTTGATGAGGTAATCCGAATCGTGGAGGCTCTTGCTGTAAGGACGGTTCTTACCCCCGCAATAAATGTAATAACCGAGATCCGGGAACGTGGAATCACGCACCATCTTGACATTATGCCCGAAGTACGAGGTCGTGTACCCCCTGCTGCTGAACGAGTGACGCTCGAACAGCGTGATGTTGGACGCCGGGAAACCTCCGAGCATCTGCACCAGCCGGTTAATGACCGCCTTCACCAGTTCCTTGCGCGTGGGGACGCTGCTGTTCAAAAGGTTCGGTTTGATAGCAATCTTTTTGGACTTGGTAAGTCCCGGAAACAGCGAAGCGAGGGCGTCGGCGGGCGAGGAAGTGATTCCCGTGAAACGCTGGATCCCGTAATCGAACATCTGCTGGACGACGGCTTCATCGACGTTGTTGTAACCCTTGACGGCGTCCGGGTGTTCGACAATCACGATGCGGCCGGGTTTCGGGTATTTGTACGCGGTCGTTTCCGCGGGCTCGGGCGCGGTCACCGAGGTCGCATTGGCGGCAAGCGGCGGGGTCAATACGGCTGCTCCCGCGAGAACCGTGCTTTTCTTCAAGAAAGAACGACGTGAGACGTTGTCAGGCATGGATGGCTCCCTCGTTTGGCAATGATATATTTAACCGGTGAAACACGTTACACCGGCACACGGGAAAGGGGTACTGGGAATTTAGAACACCCGGAGCTTTATTCCAACATTGTTGCAACGCGCAGGAACGATTTTATAGCTCTCGCGAAAGATGCGGGTCCCGCCCGGAACCGGCGCGGGACCGCTACACCGGAAAACGGTTGCTCTTCCGCTCCGCTCGTCGTACTTTCGACAGTGCGCGATAAACCCGCGCGCATCACCCGGACGAACCAGTTGTTGACGCGAATTACGAACAGGAGACCGGATGAGGACGTTTATCACCAACACTACAAGAGAAAAGACAGCTCCCGGCTTCAGGGCGCAACTGCTCAGCATGGCGGTGTTGCTCCTGGCGTTGAACGTCGCTTTTGGTCAGCAGGCGCCCGACAGGTCGTCGCCCCGGGCGACGTTCGCTTCCTTCCTGGAAAACATGGTCGCCTACGGGAAGGAGCAGTCCGGAGAATCCGGGCGGCAATACCTCGAACTGGCTACATCGTGCCTCGACCTTTCCAGCGTCCCATCCTCCCTCCGCCCCGACGTCGGTCCGAAGCTCGCCCGCGATTTGAAGAACTTCCTGGACAAGTACGAGATGGTGGTTATCGACGAGCTGCCGGAGAAGTGGGACAGCGACTACTTCCTCTGGCGCAAGCCTATCGCCGACGGGGAAATATCCCTGGCCCGCGATTCCATGGGAACCTGGAGGTTTTCCACGGCGACCATCGAATCCCTCCCCGCCCTGCTGGACTTCGTCAAGGACAAGAACGTTGTCGAAGGCGTGGAAGCGACCGTTCAGCCGGCCTCCTTCACGGACTGGCTCCGGAAGAAACTGCCTCCTTCGCTCACCGACCGGGCTCTCCTCCTCGAAAACTGGCAGTGGCTGGCCCTGCTCATCATCGTGTTCATCGGGCTGATCATCGAGCGCGTCGTGAACGTGATCCTGAGCTACTGGATCGGGAAACTCCTGATGAAGACCCACACACGCGTGAAGTTCAAAGTCGAGTCGCACGTGATCCGGCCGGCGGGATTCCTCGTCATGGCGGTGTTCTGGTCGCTCATGCTGCCCGCCCTCGATCTGCCCCTGCGGGCGCTCGAAGCATTGCTGTTTGCCACGCAGATCATCATGGCCGCCAGCGGGGTGTGGGCAGCCTACAGGGTAGTGGACATCGGCGCCGCTTACTTCGGTTCCCTGGCGGAAAAGACGGAATCCAAGTTCGACGATCTCCTGGTACCGATGGTCCGCCGCTCGTTGAAAATCCTGGTGGGTGCGTTCGGCTTGCTCTTCATCGCCGACAACATGGACATCGATATCACCAGCCTCCTGGCCGGTCTCGGCATCGGGGGCGTGGCCCTGGCCCTGGCCGCAAAGGATACGGTCGAGAATCTCTTCGGATCGGTGACTGTGCTGATCGACCGGCCGTTCGAGATCGGCGACT
>JAADGX010000030.1 GCA_013152135.1 Chlorobiota bacterium | reverse complement strand
ATGAAAAGGGGACCGTTTTCCCGTCGATCTCAACATCATGGATGGTCATGTTTACCGCATCCAGCGCAATCTCCCGTAAATCCGGACGCAGGGAAGAAATGGTCGTCGTAACCGTTCCAAACACCTTCTTCTGCTCCAGATCGAACGCTACTTCAATCCTGATGTGCCGGACATCGTACGTTCGTTCCCGGCGGCCGAAGTCCTGTGCACTCAATGAACCGGTGATCATGAGGATGATAAGGAACAGTACCAATCGTGATCTCATGTTCATGAATTCAGACTCCCTGGAGTAGAAATGGCTTTCCGCATTCGTGAAAAAGGAAATGAAAAAAGGAAGTATCATCAACCTCTCAAGGTCAACGGATACGCAGGATGTGCCCGGTGAGACGCACTGCGCCTGCCGTCATCTCGACGAGGTACATACCGGCCGGCAACCTGCCGCCAAGAATCGTTACCTGGTGCGTGCCGGGGGGATATTCGCGGTTCACAAGTTGAAGGACTTCCCTTCCGAACATATCGAGGACACGTATCTTCACGCGGTGCCTGCCGGCGGGAAGCGTAAACCGGACGGTGGCGGACGGGTTGAATGGATTCGGGAACACCGGATGAAGCTCAAAACCCCGTATCGCGCCGGAACCGGCAATGCCGGTGGTGTTGGAGACAATAACCACCCACGACGTCGTATCCGACAAACAGCCATCGCCGACGATACAGGAAACAGTATATGTTCCAGCGCTGTCGAACGCCATGGCGAACGTCGTACTGTCGCTGCCTTGCTCACTGCCGTCAACCAACCATCGGTACGTCATGCTATCGCCGTCCGTGTCACGGGTTTCAACGGAAAACACCTGGCGACTACCGGGAGCCAGGGTGTCGAGCTTCCCCGGAGCACGTGCAATAATGACCGGCGCCTGGTTCTCGGACTGCTCGACCCAGATCTGTTTCATGCAGGGCAGGGTATCCGTACCAAAGCGCGTAATCGTTGTCAGCTTGCTTGTCGCATCTTTGCACAAGGGTCGTTGTACCAGCAAATGCCACTGCTCCGTGTATTTTCCACCCGGGGATAATGAAGGAATGGAACGGGAAGCGGTTTCGCCATCAGCAAGTCGAAAAACGGTCGTATCGAAGAACAAACCGATTTCGCCGCCAACAAGCGCAGCGGAGCCCTGGTTCTCGACCTGCACCGCGACCGGGAGCGGATCGGGGACGTAATTACCCGAGATGACACGGACGGAGTCATTCGTGATGATGTCGCACGCGACCGCGAACGCCTGCCCAGGGATGCGTACGGCTGTCTGGCAAGTATCGTCAGGAAAACCGGAACCCGTGACCACGGTAGTAACGAAAACAGTGGTATCCCGAAGAATGACGTGCGTGGTATCTATGCGCAGGAGGAAGGTCGCGCTGTCCGCGCCTCCCGGTACAACGGATGACAACGTGTGCTCCGTCACGCCGTTATGCGCCGTAAGGATTGAAGGCAGATTCACTTTCACCTTTGCCGTCGCCCTCGTACCACCGGCGTTTTTTACGATGACGAGAAACGCAAAGGGGTTTGGAGAGTACGCGTCCCCCGACCGGATGACAGGTTCGTATGAACACGTGGCCCGCATGAGCGGACCGGCCACAGGAATATTTATTGCAAGATCGCGCGCAACGCTGGACAATTCATTACTCCGCATTGAGACGGTCAATCGTACTTGCTTGTTGGACGTCTGTGGAGCAAAGTAGGTCTTCCACGAAACCGTCGCGGACTGACCCGGATCGATATCAGGAGGATCGGCCGTTTGCTGGGCCGGCGTGGAAGCATCGAGTGTCGCACCGCCCGGCAGTGAAATGGACCCGGTGACGCCGGTGAGCCGTACGAGGCCGGTGTTTCTCAATTCCGCGATGATGACGGCCGGTGCCGGTTCGTAACTGCCGAGCGCCGAGCTCCACGTAAGCTGCAAAGGTCCGCTCGCGCTCAGTTCCGCCCGCGGCTGCGGCGGAATGAGCCGGACGTTTATTGTCGGTGAATTGGCGACAGTACAACCGCGGTCCTGCGTGAACGACGACAGTGTCAGTGGAACATCCACGGCTTGCTGCGTCATGCCGCCTTCGAATCGCAGGGTTAAAAAAGCCCCGGCGGACGTTATTACCGCATGCCCGGAAAGCGCGATTTCCGCGCCCGTCTGGGTCGGCGTCATAAACGCGCTCAGGGCGGGAAACGCGCCATCCACCGAGACGGAACGTGGATGGAGTTTGCTGGTGTCGAATTGCAGGGTCAGAACGCCGGAATAAATGCGTCCGGGGAAGGACGCGGGCTGGATATGCAGCGTGACATTCGCTTCACGACCGGATTCAAATTCCGGTGCCGCGAAGTCAACCGTTACCCGTTCATCCGGACTTCCGGCGGCTGCGACCGTGTACCGCTCTTCGCCCGTACCGGATTCATTGTCCTTTTTCACAACCACTTGAACCAATCGCTCGAAACCATCCCGGCACAGGTTGTCGGACGTATACGTCACGATACACGGTTTATTTCTTCCCCGCAGAATAGAAATCAACTCCGTCTCGAAGCCCGAGCCCGCGTTGCCCCAGTACTTTCCGCCGGTATTGTCGGACAGGGATTTCAGGTTCTGGGAACTTCCTCCTCCGGTGACTGACACGCAGTACACCGGTATTTTGCTCGCATTCGCCAGGAGGATAACGTCGGACAGCGAAGCGTTGCTTCCATCATCGGTGCCTTCGGAAAGTACCAGCACCGCTTGAACGGTGTTGCCCGCGTTGCCCACGACTTCATTGATAGCGGCCGCAACCGCGTCCCACAAGTGATTCGCATCATTCGTCGCAGTCACCCCGTCAACGCCCTGGGTAAGGAACGTTTTATCGGTGGTCATGAGAACCATGACGGAATGCGAGCTGGAATAGACAATAAGTTCGCCTTCGTCCATTACTCCATCAAACTGGTCGATTACATTCTTCGCGGCGCTCTTGGCAATCGTCACGCCGGCAGCGCCCATCTTGCTCCCTCGGCCGATGACGATAACCAACGAGAAGGCGTTCGTCTGCGTTGGACATGAAACCGACGTCACCGTCTGCTCGACACTATCCTCGAATACCGTGAAATTGGCTTTCGTCAGGTTGGGATCCACTTCGCTGTTTATGGTTGTCGTGACGTGCAGACGAACCGTCGGGAAGCCAGTGGTGTCGATCTTTGATATCGTTGGAACGACCTGGGCAAGCACAACCGATCCGCAAAGAAAAACGAAGATTAAAGACCAAAAGCTTGATCGCAGGAACATGTCGCGGTAACTCCTCAAAATCAAAGAAATTCGAAATCCCGGAACAGGATTACCAGTAAAATACGTCATTTGGCAGGAAAAGCAAGATAGCAGGCATCGCGCCGGTACCGATCCCGCGATGCTCACGGAACGGTAAAGGTGAGTCCTGATTCTCCGGATTGAATTTGTCGCCGGAGACTCGTACAATGAAGAGAACATTTTCAAACGATTTTGATCAACTATGAGTTACAAGACCATTCTTACGCGAATCGAACAACGACTGAACTCCAGCGAACCTTTTACCATCGAGCTCCACGATTCGGATATCAATGATTTGACGCAGAAAGAAGCGCGGGATTTAAGCCTGAAATATCATGGCGACGTCCTGATCACGTTGCCGGAAAGTGAGCGGACGTATTTCGACTGGGTTAAAAAGGAAGATCCTGCCGTCTGGAACGACCTGTGGGGTGAGGGGGAATTGTATACGGTTGGAATTTCTTTCCTGGAACAACTGCTGGAAAGCGGAAACGGCTTTCGCATCTGCGACTTGCAACAGGAGGATAATTACTTCTTCACGAGTCGCCACATCAAAAAACCAGAGGGATGGGAGTATCTTGAAACCGTGATCGAAAGAATCCGCGGCGGAGAGGCAATCTCTCCGGCAGACGCCTTGTTGTACACCAT
>JAADGX010000077.1 GCA_013152135.1 Chlorobiota bacterium | reverse complement strand
GTTTCCAGAATGGACGGTCGCACGGGCGATGCGGGTCATGATCGAACGCAAACACCGATTGCCTGAAGCGGCTGAGCTGGCTGGGTGCGCGGCCCTGTCACCGGGCTGGAGAGCAAAACTGGCAACGGGTCAATCGTGATCCGGTTCGCGATTGCAGGCACATTCGGCGCAAGGATGCGCCTCCTGCAAGACGATAAAACAAGATTGACAGACTGTCGTGTGAATGGATTCCCGAGGACTTACTTGGTCAGCACGATTTTCTGATCGAGGACGGTTCGCCCGGTGGTCAACCGCACGAAGTAGATACCGGACGAGAATCCTTTGCCGCTGAACGGCAACGAGAATGTTCCCGCCGGTTGGACTTTGTCAACCAGCGTCATGATCCGCCGCCCGAGCACGTCGAACACCTCCAGTTTTACCGGGCCGGCGGACGGCACGGCGTAATTGATCGTGGTGACGGGGTTGAAGGGATTCGGATTCACGGAAAGAAATGCCTCCGTGCCGGTGGATGTACCCGGAATGATCGCGCGCTCGCAATACCCGCTGACGGTGACGAGACCGTTGAACGAGGATGCGACGGTACAGGTCTGTTGGACGCGTGGCGGCGTGACCTCGATCTCGGTTTTGCCGCTGCTGAACGTGTGCGCCGCCTTGAAACGCAGGATCACGAAGTCGCCGGTATCCCTGATGGCCGTCGTTCCCGTAAGACGCAGCGTGGAACCCGTGGCGCTGGGAGTCGAGGAGAGATTGAATCCTGAAGCCGTGCCCGCGGGTTCGGCTTCTTCCAGCGAGAGAAGGCTGGTGTTGAAGTGCACGTCGAAGGTGAAATCGGTTTGGGGGCGGTTGGTGGTGATCCGCGTGAGTTTTACCGGGACGGTGATTTCCTCTCCCGCTTCCACCACGTAGTTGCGGTCGATGGCGACGTCCACGTAGGAAAAGGTGCTGCTGTCCACGGGAACGTTGAATTTGACCGCTGCGACCGCACGATCGCCGTTATTGGTTACTTGCACTTCGATTTCATGCTCCGAACCGTCCAGGCAGTCGATCTTAGAGAAGTACCATAGTTCGCAATACCCCCGCGATATGATCTGGTTGGCAATGAGCTGGTAGATATTGTCGAGGTCCGAGCTGTTGGGGGTGCGGTAGTATTGCCCGCCGGTCTGGGAGGCCAGGTATCGCAGTTCCGACTCGGGGATTTCGGCCGCGTTTCCCAGGCCGATGGTAAACACGATGATCCCCGCCGCCTTGGCCGCGGCTGCGGCTTGTTGCAGGGAGGTGCTGGAGTTGTTGTCCTTGCCGTCGGTCAGCAGGATAATGACTTTTTTCTTCTGCCGGTCGCGCGTCCATACAACGCCCTGTGCGACAGCGTCCCAGACGGCGGTTCCGCCCCCCGCTTGGAGATTATCGATTTCGTTTTTCACCAGAGCGAGGTTCGAGGTCCACGCATGGTCGAACGACACCCGGTCGTTGAAACTTATCAGGGCGGCTTCGTCCGCGGATGAAAGGCGGTCGAGGAATTTCTTGGCAGCGTTTCTCGCGTCCCGCAGCTTGTTCGGGCCGAAGAAGGGATTCATGCTGCCGCTGCGATCTATGATCAGCATAACGGAGAGGGCAGACGACACCACGGAATCGTTGCAGCCGCCGCTGATGGGCGCCTGGATGACGCCGTCCTCGAAGATGGCGAAGTCGGGGAGACCAAGACCGGTGACGCTGGCGCCGCCGTCGGTCACGCTCACCTTGAGCGCGATTTTGGGAAACGCCTGCACGGAGAATGAATCTATGACAATCTGGAGCTGGGAGACGGCAGGAGCCGTTACCGCGCCAAGAAGCAAACCGAGAAGCCAAAGCCGAATATGGAAGTGTCTCATTGTTCCCTCACCTGCTGAACGTCGATGTGAAGCTCCAGGAAATGTGTGTGTTTTTTGGTGAAAAAGCAAGGCGAAGGGATTCCGGATTTATCGCTTCTTGAGTACGTGTGCTGCGTTTGCCTCGGTACCGAAGATGCTGACAAAAAGAAGATTCGATTTTAAATTTTGGATTCTCGATTTTCGATTGCTTTCTGATGGTAATGTGACTTGAGACAAGGGGACCGGGAGACGAGGGGACGAGGGGACGAGGGGACCGGGAGACAAGGGGACAAGGAGAAAATTAACTCGTAGCTCGTAGCACGGACGTCAAGCGCTTTTTCCTTGACCCTCGTGGTCGCTGTCGTAATCGCAGTCGTAATCGAAGCTCATTCCTCAATCCGATAGTCTCTCTTGCCTATAACCTCCTGCCTCGGCCTGAGTTTGCTTCATCCGCCTGCGGGGGATCCGCGTTGACATAAGAGAATTCGGCAATCCGCAAATTCGATTTTAAATTTTGGATTCTCGATTTTCGATTGCTTTCTTATGGTAATGTGACTTGAGACAAGGAGTCCGGGGGAAGAGGGCGTGGGTTACAGCTTACCGTTTTCCTTCTACTATGACGGCCTGGTTTCCAATTCCTCCCACAGCCACAATGAAGTTATTTTTTATCTGCACCGCAGTGAAAGAACCTGAAGTGAAAGGGAAATATGTCCGCCAATGCATCCCGTTGTAGTGAGCCAGAAGTCCGAACGCGCCGCAAACCACAATGTCGTTCAGACCTTGCCCGTCTATGGAGGTAGTGAACAGTCTGGGTAAACTGCTATTACGCATCCAGTTTCCCCCTGGGGAATAAGATCGCCATACACCGGAACCCGAGACGAAGTATTTTTTCCCTGGTACGAACCAGATGTCCCAAATACCATAGGATAATAATCCATACGTTTCCACCTCGTGTACACCGCTGTTTTTGAGAGACAGCACCTTGCTTCCTCCTGGAGTACCAAAGTCTTCGGCAACACAGAAAACCTCATTCTTTTCGCTTTGCGGGTTCCACGAACCGAATACCCCCTGAATAGGCAATGTCGTCCCGCTCTCCATGCGACGCCATGTGCCATTTACATAATGAACAATGGTACCTCGCTCGCCAACAAACCAAAGATCTGAAGACTCACTTCCCCAAATTTTGTTAATACTTCCATCGGTCCTTTTTAGAATACCCATATCGAATAGATGATACTGCCTCCATTTCCGTCCGTCGCCATGAACAGGAATTCCTGCTGACATCCAGATATCATCTGTAGAAAATGCGAAGACAGCATTCAAATAAGGTATAATCCAGTTACCCTTATATAGAAGTTTGATACGTTTATACTCCCATTTTCTCCCATCCCAGTGCACAGCATTGTACTTTTTTCCAAAGGCACCAGTAGAATCCTTCAGGTATAATTCTCCCACTGCCCATATATCTGTATCATTAATGATCGCTACGTCGTAAAGGCTGGAGTAACGATCGCCCAACGTGCTCATTGAAAACACCCACTCATTGCTTGTAGTGTCCATCGTCGTCACTTTAACGCTCTCACTCGTCACCATCACGCTGGAATCAATTCCGAGCTTTTGCAACTGGTAGGTATAGGTGCGATTGGGGAGAAGACCATCGTCAACGAGCAAGGAGTCTGAGGTCAGAATTCGGCAGTCAGAAACACCCCGCCCGTCGCGGAGGAGACGTACCGTTGCGGGGAATTTGGTCACGGTCGCCTTCAACCATATTTCGGTGCAAGATGCGTCGAGCGCCTCTATCGTGATGGAAAAATGCGCCGGCTCGGGTAGAGCTTCTTTATCGCATCCACTGACAGAAATAAGGAGAAAGAGCAGAATCAGATTCTTCATGTTTTTTATGGCTTAGGTGTGTTCACACTGATGCCTGTATTCTCTGGTTCGTCTCGCCTTCTGAACTATTAACGAGATTTCCTCCAGGTCTTGTTTTCCCTGACCTCATGCCGGTGAGAGCTTTATCGTATCTTAAAATACGGCTTGCACAGTAAAATTATGGCGAGGTCTATTGGATTCTGGTTACCATCCAAGGACCGTTGTCGTCGAA
>JAADGX010000143.1 GCA_013152135.1 Chlorobiota bacterium | reverse complement strand
CTTTTCATGCTCTTTCTGAATTCCTGTTGCCGTTCGATGAACTTCGCGGTGCTTTCGTACAGGTCGATCATGTTGCCGCTCTTGGAAGCGAGACCGAGCATTTTGGCGACGAATTTACCTAAAACCCCTTCATGCTTGGAGAAGACTTTTTCCGCTTCCTTGCCCTGGCGCAGATCCGCGGCGATGTCCTTGATCGTGGACCGCAACGGGGTGCTTTCTATATCATTGCTGAGCAGTTGGAGGATTTCGCCGTACGGGAGTTGTTCACGCAACAAGTCCGCGCTGAGGCGGACGAAAGTCACGATGTCGCTCGTTTTGGGTTTCCCCTGGAAATCAAACCATTTCTTTCGGACATAGAGGACTTTATAACCCATGGAGGTCAGACCGGAAGCGACCTCTTCCTTGGAAAAGGCCTTCTGCTCGCCCATGATGGGCCTCTCATCGCCTTTCTGGACTTTGTAGAGGAAGGTGGAGCGCTTTTCGATCTTTTGAACCCGGAAGGGTCGTCCCTTCGAGAGATCCTGGAGTTTCTTCTTGGCATCCGTGAAATTGGAAGCCGTAAGTGTTCCTTGAATCACTTTGCCCGAAGGGACGACGCCTTGAAACCGGAATTCAGCCATTGGTTATACTATCCTTTTTGTAAACAACCGTACTGGCAAACAATTAGTTAAACGTGATAGTCGGTGTTGCCACGGAATCCGCGAACACTTCCATCACGACAGTTACGCTCTCGTTGCCCGTACCGGTAACGGTGAAGGACGAGGAGGAAATGCTGCTCAGCGCGTACGAACCATTTTGGTTCGTGGAACTCGACCATCCGCAATCCTGCAGCGTCAGACCCGTGAAGCTGTTTCCGCCACCACCGAGCATCGTCGGCTTCTTGTAGTATGCCTGTGCGCCGGCGGCTATCCGGAGACAATCCTGCGTAACCGCATCGGCATTCGCCTGCTGCGCGTTAGAACCGAAAATGCTTACACCGACCACGACAGCGATTCCGACAATGATGACGCCGAGGATGATCAAGAGAAGTTGTTGGGTGCCCATAAAAAAACCTCCGATATTTTGTTTTGTGAAATCTTGTCCCGGCTTTTCCGGAACGTTTTCGATTCCAAAGAATCTGGACACAAATATAGGGCCCAAACCTTACAGCAACCTTAATTCAACATTAAAGCTATGTAAGATTTACATGTTTTTTACAAAATAGCCGAATACGGGCTGAATTACGTGTATTTTTAGGAATTCGTTTCGGGAGGAGCGACCACGGATCGAGGAGAGAAGAGAGTGAGCAAAAGAATAAATGCAGAAATTGCAGTTAACCCGGACCAAACGTGCAGATATTGCAACGTTCCCGGTCTGCCAGTGAACTCAATATACGTGTTTCAGGATTCGGCGAGGGGGAATTTCAGCGTAAAGGTGCTTCCGACTTTATACGTGCTCTCAACCAGGACCTCGCCTCCGTGGGATTCCGTGATCCATTTTACAATATAGAGGCCGAGACCCGTGCCGCCTTTGCTGCGCGAACGATCCTGGTCAAGCCGGTAGAAGCGATCGAAGATCTTGTCCAGCGCATCCTCGGGGATCCCGATACCCGTGTCCTCTACGCGGATGTACGCCCATTCCTCGTCTCTGTTCATCGATAGCGTGACCGTTCCACCTTCATGGTTGTACTTGGTGGCGTTGTCGATAAGGTTGAGCAGAACTCTCCGCAAGCGAAGAGCATCGCCGTGAATGACGGCAGGTTGAACGTTGCCGAGGACGAAGGTGATGCCGAACTGCGAGGTGAACATTTCCACTTCATCGGCCAGGTCTTCCAGGAGGGTCTTGAGGTTGATCGGTTGGTGTTCCAGGTCGATCTGTCCCGTGTAGGATTTTGCTACCAGCAGGAGGTCGTCGAGTATTCGCGAGAGGCGAAGGATCTCTTCCAGGAGACTGCCCAGGATTCGCTGGTATTCGTCCGTCTTTTTTTCCGACCGCAAGGCCAGTTCGACTTCACCTCGCATGATGGTGAGCGGCGTGCGGAGTTCGTGGGATGCGTTTATCGAAAAAGGCTGGATTTGGTCGTACCCCTGGCGCATTTTCTCGACGGTATCGCGGATACTGTTCATCTTGCGCTGGATTTCGTCTTCCAGCATGGCCGTGGGGAGCGCGGGGGGATCGTCGGAATGGGGTATGATCGTATACCGGTCGGAGTGAAGCTGCTTGGCGATGACCCAGCCTACGAGGTAGGAAATCACCAGGCCTATCGGGAGGAACATGACCGCCACGGCAATGAACGCGTTGGTAAACAAGACGCGGAGATCCGGCCCGAGCAACCCCAGCGAAATGAAATGTGCCCGAAAGACGAAAATCATGAGGGTCGAAATGACCACGATAACCACGAAAATCGCGGTTCCGTAGTAAATCGCAAACCGTTCGCGGAGCCCGATGATCATTGCTCGGGTTCTTTAATACTGTAACCGACTCCACGGACGGTATGAATGAGCTTGATGTCTTCTCCTTCGTCGATCTTCTTTCGAATACGAGTCATGTACACGTCGAGAACGTTTGTTTCGCTGTCGAATGTCACTTCCCAGATATGTTCGATGATGGAGGAACGCGTGAGGACGTTGTTCTTGTTGCGCAACAGGTATTCCACGAGCTTGAATTCCTTGGCGGTAAGGTCGATAGCGCGGTTACCGCGTCTCACGCTGTGCTGGAGTGTGTCCATCTCCAGGTCTCCCGCTTTCAGAAGGGCGACGGACTTGTCAGTCTGTGAGCGTCGAACCAGGGAGCGGATGCGCGCGATGCACTCCGCGAGCGCGAACGGCTTCGTGAGATAGTCGTCGGCGCCTTCGTTCAATCCTTTGACCTTGTCATCGGTGTCGCCCTTGGCGGTAAGGATGAGAATGGGGGTGTCTTTTTCCCTGCGGATTTCTTTCAGGACCTCGAGGCCGCTTCGCCGGGGAAGCATAAGGTCCAGGATGATCGCGTCGTACGTTTCGGTCAGAGCCAGGAACAATCCTTGTTCTCCATCAAAAGCTTGATCTACCGTGAAGAGCTCTTCTTCGAACCCTTGCTTAAGAAACGAATTGACCTTGACCTCGTCTTCGATAATAAGCAGTTTCATGGTGGCGGTTCGCGTTTTTTATTTTTCGAGTGTGATTTCTTGGATTTCCTTACCGAAGATACGGATACGGGTCAGAAAGCCGCGGTAACTGATTGTCAATCCTTCTTTCGTCAGCAAATACATGGTACACGCGGATGGATCCTTTTCCGGTTGGTGAATTTCCAATTCGCCATAATCCGAGACCGGAGAGCCGGGGGCGGGCGGTTCCCCGATCAACTCGGCGAACGCCGGGTTGGCATTGAGTATCCTGTGTTTTTCATCGAGATGGAGGAGGGGAAAAGGAACGTACTTCATGAGAAAACGATACCGTTGCGACAACTTGGCTTCCAGTTGGCTCGACAGGGGCTGGTAATCGCCGACGTCCACTTCGTCCGGTATCGTGATGCCGAAACAGAGCACCTCGCCGGGAGGCTCTTTTCTCATGTTCTTCGGAATGAACGTCCATTGGACCCGGAACCTCTCGCCCGTCGGAGAACGATCTCCCGGCCAGGAAGTAACCGGTCGCATAGGGGGAAGCGTTCCCGCTATCGGTGTCAGCGCCTGTTCGATGAGTTCGTGTTCCTCCGCGGCGATAAAGATCTCGACGAATGGTAAGCCCAGGATATTCTCCGCCGGACGTCCGAGGAGCTCGGCGGAAGCCGGGTTCAAGAATTGGATGCGGCGTTTATCGTCGATTCCAACGATGATGAATGCGGCGTCGGAGAAGAGGGAGTCGATGAACCGGAACTCCTTCCTTGCGCTCTGAATACCGTCCTTGACCATGTCCTCCAGATGGTGCTTCATGCGGTCCAGTTCGGTCTCGAGGGCAAGGTGGTCGGTCACGTCCCAGCCGAACGCCACGGTCCAGTCGTGGTT
>JAADGX010000178.1 GCA_013152135.1 Chlorobiota bacterium | reverse complement strand
GACGACTCGGTCTCTTCCACGATGATTTCCACCAGATCGGATTCCATACCGTCGGCATTGATACCCTTGACCACTAGAGCAATATCAAGTTGTGGCAACGTGGATGGTGGCGGTGGCGGTGGTGGCGGCGGTGGTTTTGGCGCCGTTGGTTGTACCGGCTGCGGTGCCGCAAATTTTAATTGAAGACCTCCTCGAATTGTATAAACACGCCAATCCATGTCCGGAGCAACCGGTGTCAATGGTACCGAGGCGCGAATCTCCGGTGTCAACATCCAATTTGCGGACAGGGGAATATCGTATTCGAGACCTCCGGTCAGATTGATTGCGAGACCTGTGGAACCTGGTATGGTTCCGGTAACGTTCTTGTCCGTTCCGAACGTCAGGTTTGGAGGAGAAATTATTTCTTCATTTTGTGAAAACGATCGATTGAGATAAATGCCCACGGCAGGTCCGAATGAAAACGCAAGTGGGATCGGTAACGGCTCGAGCCGCGCATTGATATCCAGCGAGATGAGTGGCAATGGAGTTTCAAGTGTATGCCGGCTTGTAACATCAATCACTTGCGAATAGTCCGGGGGCAAGGCGGATTGAAAGCTGTCGTAAGCTTCAAGACTGCCCGCCAGACTCGAAAATCCGAGTCGTGTTACGAGAGCGAGTTGTGGGCCGAGTGGAAATTGTACAAGAAATCCACCCGAGTATCCAAAACCGGATCCGTCTGTAAAGGTGCCGCAACGCGCCGTGCCTTCGAATCCCGTAAAGAAGGCGGAGTGAAGATTCGTTCCTGCGTTGCCGAAAACACCATACCACGTACGATTGTTTGAAAGGGCGGTTTCTTGCGCCGTGGATTGAAATGACGAAGCGATGAGCGCAATAATCAGTGACAGTGTCACACGGATATGTAATGAAGTCATCAGTATGTGTTTATAGTATTGGTTGTGGTTCTTTAACGAGACAAGATCATTTTTCTGATCAGTCGAATGCCATCAGTTTCCAGCACGGCAAAATACAAACCCGATGGAACATCCGTCGCGTGAAAAATTACCGAATGCTTTCCTTTCTGCTCGTAATTATCAACGAGCACGGCGACGGTTCGCCCGAGAAGATCCAGTACGGAGAGTTTGACGTGGCCGTCGTTTTCCAAGTTGAAGTTGATTTGCGTTTCCGGGTTGAAGGGGTTGGGAGCATTTTGATCAAGGCTGGTGGTAAAACGAAGCACAAGCTCTTCACCAACTCTCCAGGGGCAATACCCGGTCAGACCGAACAGAAGACCCTGTGTCGTGAACGTGTTGTTACATAACGCCTGCATGGTATCCGGCTCGACAGAAACAGTGCTGGTTACTTCGTTTCCGAGAACTGCGGTAAATCGGATGCGGGCAAGGTGTGTGGCTCCTCCCGGGAATGGTTGGGAGGTCTGGATGCGAATGAACCAGAGCCCCGGTTGCAGAATCGTTCCGGTCACGGTTGCTCCTGGCAGGTCCGCTCCGGGTGCGACATCAAGAGGAATGAGAACGGTCGGATTGTATCGCAAGCGAAACGTGATTTCGGAAATGTTGTCGGGTCCGAAATCGTCCACAGCAATGATATCCATGGCAACTGCGCTTCCCATGTCTCCGCTAAGTGTGTCCAGAACCATAGTCCCGGAACCAAGGGCAAGTTTTAGACTTCCTTGGCATCGGAAACCCTGGCCTTGAATTGGGTACGTCTCCAAGAGGTCGCACGGAGTGCCGCTCACGCGAAGCGTGTCGAAATAGCGCCCCGCTACGGGAGGTGTAAAACGGATGGGTATTCGTATGGAATCTCCGGGTTGGACGGTTAGAGGCAGTGATGCAAGAACACTGAATTCCGGCGTTGACAATGTCGCCGTGTTGATGGCAGCAGGGAAGTTTCCATTGTTGTATATCGTTATCTCCGCAGTCGAGCCGTACCGGATATCGGTTTGCGGAAAGAAAGGGCCCCATACGCTGAGATTAGCAGCCTGACGTCTCAATCGAACCGGAAGGAAGATTTCATTATCGGAAGCGTTCATAAGTGTCATTCGAAGCCGGGCCGCACGAAATCCGTTGTTCCCGGTGACCGGGGCCCCGGAAATAATTACACGCAAACTGTCTCCGTCAATAACATCGATCGGGAACGAAACAGGTTCGACGATTGAAAACAGGTTGGCATTAATGCCTTCGAGTGTAGCCGCTGTAACCGTGAGTGGAGCCGTTCCGATGTTTCTCAGAAAAACGGTATCACTTTTGGTTTCGCAGAATAACAACCGACCCAAGTCGATAGCCGAGGGAGAAAAGAATGCTGTTCCCTGCACTCCCCTGGCGCTGAATGAAACCTCGATGCTGTCCGGGCACGGCACGTCGAAAGCGACAAGAATTTTTCCGTAATGAGTGGCCACCTTCGTCGGAGCAAAGCGGACGGTTACTTGGACTGAATCATCGGCGTTTATTGCCGCAGGGAATGGAGAAATCACCTGAAAATCAGGATCAACAGGATCGAACCTGATATTGGAAATGCGGGTCGGAACCGGATTCGAGTTTATAACAGTGAAAGTAACGACGCTCTCTCCGGAGATGTACACGTCACCAAAGACAACATTCGAAGGAAGCGCAAGAAACGTCGCTCTTCTGAGCGTTCCCGCCAGGGGGATGCTTCGTACAGGATCTTTATAATCAGTGCTGGAGACCAACAGTACTGCCGACTTTGTGCCCGGCGATGATGTCGCAAATGTGATGAATACACCAACTCGTTCACCTGGCTGAAGAATGCGTGGTAACGGGGTACTGACCGAATAGGAAAAATCGCCCGCATCCGGACCAGTGAGTTGCAGGGGAAACAACGTGAGGGTATCTGTACCCACATTCTCGATGAACAGCGTGTCACTTGCCTTCTCCGTTTCACACCAAAATTCCGGGAAAGTAATGGAGGTCTGGCTGATTGCCGCAATTCCACTTATTCCTCGCGTGAAAACCGGTAACAATGTATCCGCCGGGCAAGGCGTATCGATGTGAATTTTCAAGCCGGTATTCAATATTCCGGTATCCGGAGCGGTGAATTGAACACGGATGGTAGTGACTGCGCCAACCGGTAATCGAATTGGCAATGGATCACTAATGATTGAAAAAGAAGGTTGATACGGAGCGATGTTGATGTTTCCAATACGAACAGAATCACTTCCTAGATTTTGAATAGTAATGGTACGCTCGATTGTAGTACCGACGGACACATTGCCGAAATCGATGCTTGGGGGGAAGATAGCGATTGAGTTATCGCGACTGTCTCCCCTTAGTATGAGGGTATCCGCGTCAGTCGAAGCAGACGTCCGAATGATCAATGGGGCGGAAATAGCCCCTTTCGAAGTTGGAGCGAACTGGACATTGAACGTTACCAACTGATCGGGTAAGAGGGTGAACGGTGTCGTAATCCCAAGGACGGTGAACGGTGAAAGTGCCTCCAGGCGTGTCACGGTGAAAGGGGCACCGCTGATATTGCGTATTGAAAACGGGATGCTGATTTTCTGGCCGGGGCAAAGAACGCCGAAGTAGAGTGAGGTGAATTGAAGCCGATACAATGAGTCGATGAGTACTTCTCCAATAACCCTGTTCGGGATCGCTGAAGGGGTGGCGGTGCTCGCAACGTGCGGGAACGCAAGGAGTGTTGTCTTTTCCGCTTTGTCACCTTGTTCCGGGAGTGGTGTCGAGGCGACGATACCCCCGGTTACGAGACCGAGAAAAAGGAGCGTGGTTATAAGTTTTCCGTACATGGTTCGCTTCCATTGGATTGACACAATATTATTTCCGCTGCTGGTTGAATGTTACAATGCGCCGAAAAACGTCCAAGCACATCAATACTGTAATGGCGTCTTTGGTTCATTCGATGGTGGAGAAGAAAGATCGGTATGCTGGGTACAGACACCCGGCAAGTACTTGGCATTAAAATACTCCGAATCCGTAATCGGACAGAAAGGGCTT
>JAADGX010000040.1 GCA_013152135.1 Chlorobiota bacterium | reverse complement strand
GAAAGAAAAATAGTATTCGCGAATAATCTTGGCATAATAATACGCGTGGCCTCTTCGGTTTCTTCGGCTTACCATCGTGAAGTGGTGAAAGTTCCTCCGAACGAAAAATCCCGATTGTCTTACGTATCCGATCTCCGTTTGTTTTGTGTGCTTGAAATCAATCCGGTCTGGTGAAGGATCTCAAGGTACTTCCGCTTTCGACGGAGGAGATTCTCCCTCGTGAAGAAATCACGCAGTCGCTTTCTTTCCAGCGACATCTCCCCTATTTCCGCCGCAACGATAATGGTCAAGGATGAATAATAAAACCAGAAGAAGGTCGCGGCGACCAGCAAATACGGGCCATAGACTCTCCCGATTTTCCAGAAATGCAGGATATAGAATCCAAACACCTCGCGTGCCGCTTCCCACATCACCAGGCTAACCGTACTGCAAAGCAAGGTGACACGCAACGGGATTTTCTTGTCCGGAACGAAGTAAAAGAGCATGCAGAACATGATGAACAGACTGGACGTCGCCACTGCCCGTGGCAGCATGCTCTCAACCAGCCAGCGCCAGAACGCTCCATCGATCCATGAAGGCCCCAATTCACTGGCAAAGGAGATGCCGTAGCTCAAGATTGTCACCACGATAAAGAGGACGCCGATGATGGCGAGCAGCGCGAAATCCTTCAGCTTCGAAACAAGGATGTTCGACATGGGCTGCGCGTGGAACACCTTGTTGAATACGGTTCGAATGCTGCTGAATAATGCGCTGGAAGTCCAGACCAATCCGGCGACACCGATGATCCCGGCGAGGGATTTTCCTCGAATGAAATCTTCCAAGGTCAGAAGCACCTGTCGCTGTATTTCTTCTCGCTGAAACGGTAAAAGCCGCAATGAGTCGATGTACGAGTTCACCGTGGCCATGGCGCTGTCCGGATCGAGGTACGTCGCGAGAATGTACATGGCCAAAAGAAGGATCGGCACGATGCAGATAATAGCATTGAACGCAATGCCCGCAGCCAGCAGAAAGATGTGGTGGTCGTCCATGTGTTCCACCAGGCGAACGATATACAGCCAGGCCGATCGCACCCTGCGCAGCGAAATGAACTCGGTAACGACAGATTTCAAACGCCGGTACGAAGCATTACCCTTCACATGCATTTCACTTGAGTAATCGTGGCAAGCTCAACGAATATGCCTTTGAAATTGAATCCAATGGCATGGCGATATCACTGTTGATTTCAAGGACGGAGCCTCCTACTGTCCCAATAACCGCGGACGGAACACCCCTCTTTTCGGCCAAACGCATCAATTCGTCAACCAGCGGCGGGTGAACGCTGAGAATGATGCGGGACTGACTTTCACCGAAGTACAATGCGTCGCGCCTCATCGAGTCGATGACAGTGACGACAGCAGCGATAGGCGCTTTATTCAGAATGCAGCATTCGGCTAAGGCTACGAGCAATCCACCGTCAGATATGTCGTGAGCGGAGCACACCATACCGGCCTGGATCGCTTCGAGGCACATGGCTTGCAACTTCAATTCTTCTTCGATGTCAAAGTACGGCGCGTCTCCGGCAACAACCCCGTGTATCCGTGCCAGGTATTCACTCCCGGAAAGATCATCCCTGTTTATCCCCAGAAGGATGATGGAGTCGCCCTCGTGCTGAAACCCCGTCGGGACAATACACTCGGGATTGTCGATCAGTCCGACCATACCGATTACGGGGGTGGGATACACGGCGCCCGTCGGATTCTCGTTATAAAAGCTGACGTTTCCACCAGTGACCGGAGTTCCGAAAGCACGACACGCCTCCCCTATCCCCAGAACAGCCTCCTTGAACTGATAGTATATCTCGGGCTTGTACGGATTACCGAAATTCAGACAATTCGTAATGGCCAACGGTTTCGCACCGGTGCACACAACGTTTCGCGCCGCCTCCGCAACCGCGATCATCGCCCCTTTCTTGGGATTCAAGTACACGTACCGGCTGTTGCAATCCGTTGACATGGCCAAGGCTTTTTTCGTCTCCTTGACGCGTACGACGGCCGCGTCTCCGCCCGGGTAAAGAACCGTGTTCGTACGTACAGATGTATCATACTGTTCGAAAACCCATTGCTTCCCCGCGATGTTCGGGCTTCCCCACAATGCGAGAAACACATCCTGCATATCCCGTGGAACCGGGATGGTGTCTGGATCGAACATCCGTGTCTGGTCCAGGTAGGCCGGGCTCCGGCTTTCCCTGTGGTAGACGGGAGCGCCCCCCCCCAGGACCAGCGAATCCGCTGGAACAACAGCTTTCTCTTTTCCTTCGTACAGTATTTTCACAAATCCATCACTCGTAACGCGTCCAATGTTGATCGCGGGCAAATCCCATTTCCTGAATATCTCCTTGACCCGGTCTTCGCATCCCTTCTTGGCAACGACCAGCATGCGCTCCTGGGATTCGCTGAGCAATATTTCGTAGGCGCTCATTCCCTTCTCCCGCTTTGGGACCAGGTCCAAATCTATTTCCATCCCGCTGCTCCCATGTGCGCTCATCTCCGTGGTTGAACAGGTGATACCTGCCGCGCCCATGTCCTGGATACCGACGATGAGGTCTTCCTTGATAATCTCAAGGGTTGCTTCCATGAGGAGTTTTTCAGTAAATGGATCGCCGACCTGCACGGACGGTCTTTTCTCTTCACTGGCTTCTGAAATCTCTTCGGAGGCAAACGTCGCACCGTGAATCCCGTCACGTCCCGTGGCCGCACCGACGATCAAGACGGGGTTCCCCTCACCTTTTGCCGTCGCGCTTGCCATCCTGTTGTGCCGCACCAGGCCGACCGCCATGGCATTAACAAGTGGATTGGCATTGTAAGATGGGTCAAAAAACGTTTCCCCTCCCACAGTGGGAACACCGAAACAATTCCCGTAATCTCCGATTCCCCTTACAACGCCTTTTACCAGGTACTTGACCCGATCGTCGTTGATATCGCCGAAGCGAAGCGAATCGAGGATCGCGATGGGGCGCGCGCCCATGGTGAAAATATCTCGTAGTATTCCACCCACACCGGTTGCGGCGCCCTGGTATGGCTCTATCGCCGACGGGTGATTGTGACTTTCAATTTTGAAAGCGACGGCCCATCCATCGCCGATATCGACGAGCCCCGCGTTCTCTTCCCCGGCACTTACAAGAAGCGGACCCCCGGACCGTGGCAACGTCTTGAGCATGGCGATGGAATTCTTGTAACTGCAATGCTCGCTCCACATCACGCTGTACATTCCGAGTTCCGTGTAGTTCGGCATGCGCCCAAGGAATTCGATGATCTTTGCGAATTCCTCTTCCGTCAGTCCGAGTTCTTTTGCTAGTTCCAGGTTAACTTCCGGTTCAGCTTTCATACCGTGATTCGGATACCGTTTGACTAAAATACTTTTGATACAATAGAGCGCCTCCAATGACACAGGCAAGAATGGTAGCTACGTTCATGAACGGAACGATGAGCAAAGGTATACAGGCAAGCCCGAATCCAGCGGTGAGAAACGGACGCGAAAATAGTCTCCTGATTCTTGCGGCCAAAGACAGCTGTTGCCTCTCCATTCCGTAATCCAAGAACTCGTAGGCAAACACAAAGATACTGAGAAGAAAACTCAGTAGCAGTGACAACACTGATCCCATACCCGGGATGAAACTCAGTGTCCAGACAAGAAGGTATGCGGCTATGATGACGAGCAGTCGTTTCACTTCCATAAGTATATCGTGAAGAGCCGCTCTGAATACGGAACGCGGGGTTGTTTCGTCAGGCATGCCCGATTCATCGAAGACCCTGGCTGCAAGTCTGGTCTTGAACGGTCCCATGAGAATGGAGAACAACAGAAAGGCCAGCGCGAAAGCAACTGCCATGAGTGCCACCAGTCCGACGACGTATAACCCATAGCGCGCGATATCCTGGTACCATGCCGCCTGCCCCGTCTGCTCAGTGATCCACTGCGCAAGAGCGGGAAAGAGAACTTGCAACGTAATCCAAATGGACGCCGCT
>JAADGX010000191.1 GCA_013152135.1 Chlorobiota bacterium | reverse complement strand
TGGCGTTCTCGCTGCGCTTGGGATGGGTTATAGCGAAGCCGCTCAAGAGCATAGAGAAGGATGCAGTTCATTATGATGATATCGCAGTCAACCTGCTTGCCGGAAAAGGCTTCAGTTTTTCCGACGAACATTTGCTTCCCGCTGACAGGGTGCCGGATAGAAGCCCGCAACCTACGGCGAGGAGACTGATCCTCTACCCGATATTTCTCGCAGGCGTCTACAAGTTGTTCGGCAGGAATTTTGCCGCGGTCGGCGTGGTTCAGGCGTTGCTCAGCACTTTCACGGTTTACCTTATCTACCTCTTGGGTCGAATGGTCTTCGGCAAGGCTCAGGTCGGCCTGGTAGGGGCCGCCATGGCGGCCGTTTATCTGCCGTTCATTAGATATACAAACTCACTGCTCACCGAGACTCTTTTTCTCCTCCTGTCCGTACTCGGATTTTATTATATGCTCGTTGCTTTGCGCGAAGGCAGGATCAAGTGGAGCTTTGTCGCTGGAACGATCGGAGGCTTGGCGTTTCTCTGCCGCCCGACGGCCGTTGGATTCCCGCTGGTCTTTATTTTTCTCGCATTCCTTGCATTCAGATTCGGCGTTAGAAGGCGCCTCGTTTTGAAATCGGCCGTTTATTTCGCGGCGTTCCTGGTTTTCTATTGCGCTTGGGTGGCAAGGAACTATCATACGTTCGGTGCTTTCATCCCCGGTTTTACATCTTCCGGATACAATCTCTTCGTAGGAAGCTATCCACCGGCCCGGGGTAAAGCCAACATTCCCCTGAATGCACATCCTGCTGAGCTCCGGAAGGAGCTGGAGGGAAAGGGGGAAATTGAAGCGAACCGGCTTTTCATGCAGGCGGCCTTGGGCAATATCCGCGATCATCCGGGCGCTTATCTGAAACTGGTCGCGATGAAGTTCGTAAGAGCTTGGTTCAACATAAAGAGAGGACATGATTGGTTCCCAACAGGAAAGAGCCTGGTGCTCAACGGTTTGCTGCTGTTTCTTGCAATCATTAGCGCGGTGCTGCACTTCAAGAAAGATACATTTGCAGTATTGTTTCTGGCTTCCCCGGTCGTTTATTTTACGTTGTTTCACGCGCTCGTGGTTTCGAGCACACGCTACAACCTTCCCAGCGTCCCTTTTGCCGTCATATTCGCGGCTGTCGCGCTTGAAGAAGCTGGAAGGATGAAGAGATACGTGCTAGATCATTTGCATCATGGGACCTGATGTAAAGGCTTGCAGGAACACTTCGTACGGAAGCTCGAGGCGATTCTGTGGACATCGACGGAACTTGTAGTATAATCAGCCGAGCTCATACATGCGGGAATTCGAAAACCATTGAAGATGAGAATATCGTTCGATGAAAATCTCTTGCGCCGGAGTGGCGGAATTGGTAGACGCAGCGGACTTAAAATCCGCTGGAGTTGCAGACTCCGTCCCGGTTCGAGTCCGGGCTCCGGCACCATTTCCCTCCGTCCAAATCGAATCATGCGCAATTGTCTCCTCGTGGAGTCCTAAATAATTCTTGTCAAAGATCGTTGAAACGGATACAATCCCCCCGGCTCGAATAAGCTCCGATCCAGGCAGATAGTCCCGAAGCAGAGGTTCTATAACCTGCCTCAACTGTTCCACCATACCGGACGAGACTGGAGAAAAAGTCTTGAATACGAGATCCCCTGCAACGGGAGTTCCCGATTTCCCCGCGAAACTCGTTCGGATTACTTCCTTCCACAATCAACAAGGAGGCTCGGAATGTCTCGCAAGCTAACAGCGCTTGTCGGCTTGGCTGCAATGTTGGTCATGTTTTCGATCTCTACTACCCGCGCGCAATGGGTTAAGGACGGAATACTCGTATCCGGCGCCGGTCCGCAAGCGGATCAATACCAGGAGGTAATTTCAGACGGATCCGGCGGGGCGATCCTGGTGTGGTGGCGAAGCACCGCGTTGGGTGGCGAGCTGTACGCTCAACGTATCGACGGGCGAGGAAATCTCCTGTGGGGTTCGGGGGGAGTGCCCGTTTGCACGGTCGCCAGCAACAAACTGACTCGGGGTGTGGTTTCCGATGGTGCCGGGGGCGCTATCGTCATATGGGAGGATGATAGAAACACCGTGGATTACGATTTGTATGCGCAAAGAATCGACGGTTCGGGAAACCTCCTATGGGCGATCGACGGCGTGGCTGTAGCCGCCGCTGGGGGAGAGCAAACCATGGCTCAAGCGATTTCGGACGGCGCCGGGGGAGTGATCGTAACCTGGTACGACGGCCGCAGCATGGTAGACAAGGATATTTATGCTCAGCGGTTGGATGCCGCCGGAAATCCTTTGTGGGCTGCCAACGGCATCGTGATTTCTGCCGAAACGGGCAATCAAATCTATCCCGCCATCGTCAGCGACGGTTGGGGCGGAGCCATTATCGTTTGGATGGATGCGAGGACTTCTCCCAATTACGATTTGTACGCTCAACGTGTGGACGCCTCTGGAAACTTGAAGTTGCCCGTCGCGGGAAGGATTGTTTGCAATTACACTTCCACCCAGAATTTTCCAACCATAGTTTCCGACGGCGCTCACGGCGTGATCGTAGCCTGGCAGGACGACCGTTCGGGTGTAAGTCAGGATATTTATGCGCAAAGGTTGGATTACACGGGTCAACGCGTGTGGGCGTGGGACGGCGTTCCGGTCTGCACGGCGACGGGGTGGCAATCGTATGCAGGCATGGCAGTGGATGACAGCAGCGGTGTTTTCATCGCCTGGGCGGACCAGAGAGGAGCAAACGAAGATATCTACGCCCAGCACATCGATGAAAACGGCAATTCCTTGTGGGCGGTTGACGGCGTCGCAGTGAGAATAGGGTCGTACGACGACGCGTGTTGTCCGGAAATAATGTCCGACGGCATGGGCGGAGTGATAATCGCATGGGAAGATATACGCATTGTCGGTGACGAAGATATATACGTTCAGCGTCTGGACAGGGACGGAAACGCCAAATGGCAGCTCAACGGCCTGGTTGTCTGCAAGGAAGCCAACAGCCAGTACTACACGAAGATTGCTTCGATGGACCCGGGAAGTGCCATCATAACCTGGTATGATTTCAGATATGGGGCTTCCAAAGTATACGCCCAGCGCATCGACAAAAACTTCGGCTACTGGGGTAATGTCGCCGGTCAGATAAGCGCGATCCATGATATCGCCAAGGACCAAGGCGGCAAGGTCGAAGTCAAGTGGGACGCGAGCAGGCTGGATGCGTTCGGCAGTTATATCGTGACTCATTATTCAGTATGGAGAGCTGTGCCGCCGGCGAAGGTCGCTTCCTTCTCCGCCTCCGAGTTCGTCGATCCTTCCGCGGTGGGAAGGGACTTCGAGGGCCCCGCCTACCGCGTGGAGCGCACGAGCGCAGGGAACTACTACTGGGAATGGGTGGGCAACACGGACGCCCGGTACTTCCAGGGATATTCCTATGCCGTTCCCACGCTCAGTGATTCCATGGCTTCCCATCCCGCCGTCCATTACTTCGAGATCCTGACGCATACGTCGGATCCATTCGTCTTCTGGGCTTCAGAACCTGACAGCGGCTACTCGGTCGACAATCTCGCGCCGGCTCCTCCTCAGGGCTTGGCCGGCGATTACAGCTATGCGCTCGGAGAGCTCACGCTCAACTGGAAGGCGAACCGCGAGAACGATCTCGCGCGTTACGCCGTCTACAGGGACGTGGGCGCGGATTTCATACCCTCGGATCAGAACCGCATAGCGACGGTCACGGATACCCTGATCACCGGGCTTCCGTATCCTCCCGAGCAGCCTTATTACATAAAGCTTTCGGCCGTCGACATCCACGGCAACGAGAGTTCCTTCGCCATCCTTCCTCCGGAGAGCGTGACGACTCCCACGATGGTTACGGGCTTCGAAGCGGCGTGGAAGAACAGGTACGTGGAAGTCTCCTGGGAGATGAGCGAGAATCCCGCGGACCTCTCTTTCGTGGTGGAGCGCAAGGGAGGCTTGGAGGCCGGATATCG
>JAADGX010000164.1 GCA_013152135.1 Chlorobiota bacterium | reverse complement strand
GGATATCCGGCTTGCCAATGTCGCCAGCACCATTCCCTTCGAGTTGACCGACGGAAAATTCGCCGGCAAGAACTGGTCGTGGAGGCTTTCGGGGGATTATCGCATCACACGTTTCCTGCAGGCGACGTTGAATTACTTTGGAAGGAGCGAGCCCGGCAACCAGGTCATTCACACCGCGCGGGCGGAAGTCCGGGCGTTTTTCTGAGCCGGTGAGCCGGGATATTCCCGCCATAACCATCCGGGATCAAGAAACTGTCGCCGAACCGACGGAAAAGTACGACCACGTTCCGCATTTTTGACGAAGAAGATTTTGTATATTTCGGTCAACCGGGATCATTCATCAACGAAACACAATCATCAGGTAACAGCGCTATGTCGTATTATGAACCCAAGGATCTTCCCCGTTTTTCCGACATGGGAAAATTCAACCCCGAACTCTGGAAGAAATTCCTGGACTGGTACACCGCGGCAACGTCCGAGGAAGGAGCGCTGACGAAGCGCGAGAAATCCCTCATCGGCCTGGCCGTCGCTCACGCCGTGCAGTGCCCCTACTGCATCGACGCCTTCACCCAGGCATGCCTGGAATCAGGCTCGAACATGGAACAGATGACGGAAGCGGTCCACCTCGCCAGCGCGGTTCGCGGCGGCGCTTCCCTGGTCCACGGCGTCCAGATGCACAACGTGGCGGAAAAACTGATGATGTGACCGGCATTCCCCTCGTTCCTCGTGGGATCAGGCGGATTGCCGCCGACGCCCGCCACTCGGGGACACGTGTTTAATCCAACATTCAACAGATCCACGTGGAAGAAACCATGCACTTCGAAGAAGCGCTTTCGAAATACAATCTCGATCTCGATCCCCTGTCCCTGGAGACACTCCAGGTCAATGTCGGCAGGTTGTGCAACCAGGCCTGCAAGCACTGCCACGTCGACGCCGGGCCAGCCAGGACCGAAATCATGGACAGGAAAACCATCGACCGCATCCTGGACATTCTCCGCGATCATCCCATCGCGAACCTGGACATCACCGGGGGCGCGCCGGAACTCAACCCGCACTTTCGATACCTGGTAGAGTCGGCGAAAGCGCTCGGGAAGCACGTCATGGTGCGTTGCAATCTCACCGTCCTGTTCGAGCCGGGCTTGGAGGACCTGGTGGAGTTCTACGTGCGGAACGCGGTGGAAATCGTCAGTTCCCTGCCCTATTTCCAGGAATTCGAGACGGACACCCAGCGGGGCAAGGGCGTGTTTGAAAAGAGCATCAAAGCTCTGCGCATGCTGAACGACGCCGGGTACGGCCAGGAAGACTCGGGCTTGTTGATCGACCTCGTATACAACCCGGTGGGCGCGTTCCTGCCTCCGCCCCAGGAATCACTGGAGCGCGAATTCAAGCGGGAACTGGACCACCGCTACGGAATCACCTTCAACCGGCTGTTCACCATTACCAACATGCCGATTTCCCGCTTTCTCCACTTTCTCCAGCGCACCGGCAACTACGAGACGTACATGGAAAAGCTCGTTTCGTCGTTCAATCCCGCCGCCGCCGAGGGCGTCATGTGCCGCTCGCTGATCAGCGTCGGCTACGACGGCAGGCTCTACGATTGCGATTTCAACCAGATGCTGGACCTGAACCTCAACCACGGCGCTCCTCACACCATCCTGGATTTCGATTTCGACCGGATCGTCAACCGCCGGATCGTGTTCGGGGACCATTGTTTCGGATGTACTGCGGGAGCGGGCAGCTCGTGCGGAGGAGCCACCGCCTGATCACCGGACCGCGTTCGTCCTCAAATCACCCATTTCCCGTCGGTCATGATCACCTCCGATTTTCCCGGGAGGTTGAGCACGGCGGATGCCACGGTAACCTCGGGTTGCAGGGAAGGCACGTACACGCGGTCGATATGAACCACGTTGTTCGGGTCGCGGAACGATCCCGGCGACACGATGCCACCGAAATGTTCGCTGCGACCAAACGCGATGTGCAAGCCCAGCTTCTCGTCCATGAGCAATGATCCGACGGCGTTCATACCGAAATCGCCCAGCACACCGAACCCGATCTCCGCGATATTGCCGTACGCGGGCTCTTTCTCCAGCATAGCCCTTTCTTCCGCGCTTTTCACTCCGTCGGTCAGGACTTCGACCGCCACGTTGTTCTCGACCCGGTACACAACGATCTCATCACCGAACTGCACGGGGATTTCTCCCCGCGATTCACTCGGGACATCCTCTTTTTCTCCCTCGTACGGCACGATGTAGGTTTCCCCGGACGGCAGGTTGCCCACGATACCGGGCCGGTGAAACATGCCGCTGCTGGGCGTGGCGGCCCTGAATCGCAGGTCGCCGTGGAAAACCGATTCCTTCCCGCGTGCATCGAACACGATATCGATGGATTCAGCTTCGTCCAGCCGCTGCTTGAAGCTCATAATCCGTTCGTGCACGCGCTGGTAATCGATTCCGAGGGCGGGAACCATCGAGCGGAGGAACCCGGGCATAGTCGCTCCGCGGAAGCGGTGCTTCTTCGCGAGCATTTTCAAGGGCGCGGTCGCGGAATACTCCGTGGGCGCCAATACGATATCGGACTCGTCAAGCACTTCGACAAGCCGACGCGGCCTCCCTGCCGAGGGCAGGGTGTTCGCATAGAGAGCGGTGGCGTCTCCTTTCCACTCGTAAACGGTCTCCGGCAGGTCCGCGTTATTTTTTCCCACGTTTGCATAATACATGATCTGCGCTTTTTCCATCCCCATGCCGGGAAGAAACTCCAGCACGTCTGCCCACCACTCCATGGCCATTCTGCGTCGTTCTTTCCAATCCTCGCTGTCTTCCTCGATCACGGAAGGAACGTCAACCAGGAACGTCACGACCCGGTCTTCCGGACCGGGCGCGAATACGGTCTGAAAAAGCGATTGAAGTTCACTTTGACTCAAGACGGTTTTCATGTATCTCTCCGGTGATTCATGTTACTGTTTTTGTGCCTGCTTCTGTTTTCCGATGAATGTACCTAGGAACAGTACATTTCTACAACACTCACCAATTTCGCCTGACAATGAAGCTTGATTCAAATATACGGTTTTTTCTTCCAGACATCGCCGATGATATTCGGTTACAGAAAATGACATATATGAGGCTAATTTGCTCATATCTTTCGATAGATACAAGATCGTGCTGCGGTGATAATTCGAGCCGGGCGGTGAGCGCGTCCCCGAGCCAGCGTTTTTCCGCAGCAAGGCTACCGTCGAATTACCCTGTTTTCCCGGGAACCCGTTTCCGTTATCGAAATATACAACCGGTTGCCCGCTGATCGGCCGTCGGGCCGCATGCGCAAAACGCCGAACGAGCAAGGTGACGTTGAAAATCTCACTCCCGGCATGAACCGAAAAAAATACACTTTTAGCTTGACTCTCACCATATCCTATAGTAATTTCAAGCTGTTATAGGTGAGGTCTATAGTAAAACTTTAATTGACCATCATTTTCCAGCGAGGCTTTCACCCATGATACAAAGAATTTGCTTGTCCGCACTGTGGGCTCTGCTGGTCGCGTTGCCGCTGTTTGCACAGAACCCCATGGTGAAGTCACCCGATGAATCGGTTCGCGAGAGCCAGGATTTCGAATTCGCCATGGGCTTATTGCGAGACGGCAATTATCAACTTGCATTCGATCAATTCGACCAGTTTACAAGGAAATACCCGGGGAGTCTCCGCCTCGCTGACGCCGAGTTCTATGCCGCCGATGCCTTGTACCGCCACAACGATTTATCAGATGCGCTGGAACGCTTTGAGCGCTTTGAGCGTGCATATCCCGAATCTCAATTAGCGGATGATGCAATCTTCAGACAGGGTGAAGTCCAGTTCAAAAGAAAGCGTTTCAGCGCAGCATTTTTTTCCTTCAAACGCATTCTCGACCGGTATCCGGAAAGCCCGCTCATAGATGAAGCGACGTACTGGATCGGGGAGGCGGCCTTCAACGGGGAGGACTACGAAACCGCCCTCAAGTACTATTCGCAGTGTTACGAGAACTACCCGGAGGG
>JAADGX010000285.1 GCA_013152135.1 Chlorobiota bacterium | reverse complement strand
GTACTCGAGCAGCTCGATGATGAAGCGGGGATTACCGCGTGTTTGCTTGAATATCGCTTGAGTAAATGATTCGGAGATTTCCGTCCCCAGCAGCTCGACAACGAGAGTGCGTGTATCGCCGCGATTGAGAGCGGAGAGCGGGAGGAGTTCACACGCACCGTCGAGTTCGTTTCGGGAGCTGCCGAGTATGATCAGGTTAACTCGTGGTGCTGCTTGTAAAAACGACGCCAGGTATGTCCAGAATTCCCTTGTGACCGTATCGGCACTTTCCAGGCTGTCCAGGATGATGGCGGATGGTATGGTGTCGTCCAAGCAGATGATGTTTGCCAGGGCATGGAAGAGGCGCAGCTTGTTTCCTTCCGCGCCGAGATCGGGAGGTTCCTCGACGTCCTTCCAGAACTCGGGAAAAAGGGAATGAAGGACCGGCGCGTGAGGCAGGATGGCTGCGTGATCCGCACCCACTTCGGCCAGGATTTGACGCGCCACTTTCTTGATGGGGGCAAGAGCCTCGTTCTCCAACCGGCATGTCGTCGATCGTACCCGTGCGCCGCGCACGAGAAGGTGATTTCGAAAGTCGCTCAGCAAGCGGGATTTCCCGACACCTTCGGGACCGTAAAGCAATACCATCCGGGCCTCGGTTTCGGATTGTTCCGCCAATTCAAGTAACCGATGCAATTCCGTGCCCCGACCGATCAGTGAAGCGGAAAAGCGGGGTGTGCTGTCGTCGGGTTTATCGAAATCAAATGGAAGGCCGGCAAAATCGGCAAGCCTTTTGCCCGCTTCGAAGGCGGAATAAAAACGCCGCCCTGGTTCCTTTTCCAACAAGGTGTGGATGAAATCACTCAGCTCGTTTGGAAACGTCAGATCGAGAGAGGAGAGAGGAGGAGGCGTCTGTTCCAGGTGGGCACGGAGCAGATCCGCCGGGCTTCCTTCCGTAAAAGGCGGGTGACCTGCAAGTACGTGGTACAAGGTTGCTCCCAACGCGTACAAGTCGGACCTTGCATCACGACGGGCTCCGGTTATAACCTCGGGCGCGAGATAATCCAGGGTACCGCTGATGCCTGAACTTTCCGTATCGGATGCGACAGCGAGGCCGAAATCGACCAGGACCGGTTCGAGGATATCCGCGTTCTTCCGGATGAGGATGTTCTCGGGCTTAATGTCACCGTGGAGAATGTTGTGGCGGTGGATGAATTCCAGCGCCTCCAGGACGCGCAGTATGGTCTTACAAAACGCCACGTGATCGAAGGAATTGTCGTGTTCGAACAATGCGCGTTCTATCGGCTTACCGTCGACGAAATCCATGGTAAAATAGGCTTCGCCCGCGTCGGTGAAACCGAAATCGTAAACGCGCACCAGCCCCTCGTGGCGAAGGGAGGCGAGGTGGAGAAACTCTTGTTTGAAAGCTTCGGTACCGAACTCGGAAGGAAGGGAGAGCACCTTCAGCGCGCGTTCCTCATCCACGACGGAATCGTAGACACGATAGGTCACACCCGATGCGCCGTCACCCAGACGAGCCCGAACCTCATAACGGTCCAATTTGAGTTGAAATCCTTCTGCTTCCATTCCGTTCTACCCCCAGTTTTCGACGCGCGCTTCCCGGGTCATCAATTCGCGTGTGGCTAAAAACGGCTCTTTGTCTTCGAACAGGATCTCGTGCACCTTGTGAGAAATAGGCATTTCCACTCCTGTCCGCTGAGCCAGTTCAAATACTGAACGCGTTGTTTCAACGCCTTCAGCAACCATGGTCATATCGTTAACGATATCTCTTAATTTCTTGCCTTTTCCAATCTGTTCACCGACGTAGCGGTTTCGACTATGGCGGCTCATACAGGTCACGATCAGGTCGCCCAGACCGGACAATCCCGCAAAAGTATCGGGTCGGGCTCCCAGGGCCACGCCCAGGCGCCGCATTTCTGCGATGCCACGTGTGATAAGCGCCGCGAGGGTGTTGTCGCCGAATCCAACACCGTTGCATATTCCGGCCCCGATGGCGATCACGTTTTTCAACGCTCCTCCCAGCTCCACACCGGTTAAATCGTTGCTGGTGTAAATCCGGAAGTAATCGGTCATGAACGCGCGTTGAACGGCAAGGGCGGTTTCTTCACTGGACGATGCCGCAACGACGGTTGTTGGAACTTCGCGGCTGACCTCTTCGGCATGGCTGGGACCGCTCAGGCACGCGTATCTATCCAACGTGATATCATCTCTCATGTCGATAACCATTTCAGACATTCGGAACAAGGTTCCTTTTTCGATGCCCTTGGCAACGTTAACGACAACCATGTTTTGAAAATGCCCCCGTGGAATTTGCTCGAGTATTCCGCGCAAGTACTGAGCAGGTGTGGCGAGTACGACCATCTGCCGGTCCGGCAATACCGTTTCCAAGTCTGTCGATAACGCGAGTTTTTCCGGTAAGACCAGGTCGGGCAGGTAACGGCTGTTCTTACCCGTCTCTTGGATCTCCCGTATATCTTCCGGAACAAAACCCCACAATGTCACGGTGTGTCCGAGGTTCGCGAGTATGGCGGCCAGGGTTGTACCCCAGCTACCGGCGCCAAGTACGGTAATGTTCATGGCAACTCCACGCGCTCAGGTTAACGGTACAGCTTGGCAAATTGGTAGAGCACTTTCACCGAGTCCTCCTGGAAAAAATCCGGATTTTTTCAAACCGGTTCTCCTGCCCGTGCAACAGGCGCTTGATGTTGGAGCGATGAGTATAAACCAACAAAACGGCGATCAGGGAGCAAAACACGATGAGTGTATGATATCCGGGGATCTCCGCATGAAACACGTTGAATCGCAGGAAGATTGTCGCGGGTAAGGATATGGCCGCGAGAATGGAGCCGAGGGATACGTACCCGGATGTCATCAGCACGATGAGAAAAACAAGGATAGCGATGGAAATGTCGATTGGCGCAATTCCGAGTAACATTCCGGCGGAAGTATTGATCCCTTTTCCTCCCCGAAACCGGGCAAAGGCCGACCAAATGTGACCAGCCACCGCGCTGATACCGGCGATGATCTGGATGAGCGTGAAATCATCAAAGGGCGTCCTGTTGGTAAACGGTATATCACCGTAATGCAACCGTGCAATGAGCAATACTGCCACCAGCCCTTTCAGTATATCGAGAACCTGGACGACCATCCCCCATTTGAATCCCAAAGCGCGAATGACGTTGGTGCTGCCCATGTTTCCACTGCCAATACTTCGGATGTCGATCCCTTTCAGCCGACCAATGATGAGAGCAGTAGGAATCGAGCCGACCATGTAGCTCAATAATATGATAAAGGATAACAGATACATTTCGAATTATGTTTTCAATCTCGTCAAAAAGTTAGTACGTGGTTCATCGATAGTCAAGACAGAAATCGGAAAGTGTCAATATTCCGTCACCTGAAAATACAATCCTCAGCGCTTAATTAAAAAACCGAATTGATACAAGAAGCGCGGCGATGAAAGGAATTGATCCGCATTGCGAAAAACGCGCGGTGCAAGAAGTAGGGGGTGCGGTTCAACATCGTGGTTTGCGGATTGGTTGTGCGATACATAGCTTATATGGCTTGGAATGTTTTTCTTTATTCAACAGGTTTATGAATAATTCATTCTTGAAAATACTGACTCATCGGATAACCCTCATATACAGCAGCCTGTTGGTCGGGATCACCTTGGTATGTACACAGATCCCGCGATTAAACGTGCTTGGATACGAGTTCGCAATGGTCATGGGGCTGGTCGCCGGAGTGATTGGCGGTGTTATCACGCTGCATTTCGCGCATCGCCGACCGCCCGATATGTACATTCTGAAATTCGTGGCCTTGATGCTCGGTGTTTCGGAAATCATACTGATTCCGCCGCTTGTCATCATGATGATGAACGCGTGGATTGTTCCCAACTGTTCGTTTCTCGATGGCTTTTTGCTGTACCTCTTGATACCGGGATTCTCGGTCGTGTTTTGTGTCACGCTTGCCAGTCTTATATCCACGTTGTTTACACGGCGTCCCGGTATCTGGTATACAATTGTCATCATCACG
>JAADGX010000052.1 GCA_013152135.1 Chlorobiota bacterium | reverse complement strand
CCTTTTATTCTCAACGGAGCGGGCGATTTACAGAAGCGTGAACGGCGGAGTGAACGGCGTCAATCGTCTTTCTCCTTTGCCGGAAAGCGTATTTCTGCGCAGCTATCCCAATCCCGTATCCGCCGGTTCGGTCATATCGCTTGAGATCGAACTCGCGGGCACGCGGGAGCGGAAGGCCGTCATCACGCTCTACGACATCATGGGGAGGAAGGTCAAAACATTCCTGGAAGACGCCGTAGCGCCGGGGAAAACAACGGTTTCTCTTCCCACGGCGGGTCTCTCCCCGGGAATCTATTTTGTACGCTTCACAGCGGAAAACAGCGTGAACGTGCGCAAAGTCGTGGTGCAATGAGTCCGGTGCCATCATGAAACGGCTCGCTTTCCTCCTCCTGCTCTTTGGCTTCACGTGCTTCGGTCAACCTCTCACGGTTGAAATTCACGAGATCGATGCACGCGGTCTTCCACGCATCAAGCTTCAGGTATACCTGTTCGAAAACAACATCCCCGTGCAGCGGCCCGGTCTGGCAGCGTTTACCCTGAGCGAGAACGGCGTCCCCCTGCCCGTGGACGTCTCCTGTCCCGACAGCGCGAATATCAACCACATCGCCCTGGTGCTGGACAACAGCGGCACGATGTCGGGGAAACCCATGGCATCGCTCAAAGCAGCGGCGTCGGAGTTCGTGGACAGCCTTCGGGTCCAGGACGAAGCGGCGATTTACAACTTTTCGTCGGGAGGAACGAAAGTCCTGGATTTCACCGTCGACAAGGTCGCCTTGAAAAATACCATTTCATCCATGTCGGTGGGGGGCGGCACGCCCTTGTATCGCACAATCATGATGGCCTTGAACGATCTCGCCCGCCACCAGGGAAAACGGGTCTGCATCGTCTTCACCGACGGCGACGACAACAGTTCATCGGAGACGTATCTCGATTGCATCGCAGCGGCGAAAGCGGCGGGAATCGCCGTGTACACAATCGGCTACGGAAACTCGTTGCGCAGCGATCAGCAGCTCGCCGCCCTGGCCGCGGAAACGGGCGGACGGTACTATCGCATTTTTTCAGGCTCGGCCATCGCGGGCGTGTTCAAAGAAATTGCCGGGGAAGTATTCTCCCTCTGCTGCACTATTACCTACACCGCGTCTTCCTGCACCGACAGCATCCGGCATATCCGCGTCGGTGCGACGTACCTGAATGTCACTGCCGTTGCCGACACCGTCTATGCTTCCCCTTTCCGTTCCGATACCCTGACACTGCGCGTTGTCGCTCCGCCGGAGGTCGCTCCCAACAACAACGTGATCATTTATTTCAAACTCGATCCCGGCCTGCACACCGGCTTGCGGACATCCTTTCGTTTTCTTGTCCGCTACAATCCCGCTTTTCTCGAACCGAATCCGCTCCTGCCCGTCACCGTGGGAACCATAACCCAGAACACGCAGGTGCGGCTGCAAAATCCGCGGCCGGGTGTGCTCGTCTTTTCCGGCGATCGTATCATCCCCGGCCTGGCCAACGGAAACCTGGTCGGAGTGCGTTTCAAAGCTCTGCCCACCGACAGCAGCAGGCCGGTGATCCTTTCCATCGACAGTCTCGAATTCCAGGCGGGTTGTCCCAACGTGGTGTACGTCTTTCCCGATACCATCGACATCTGCCTGTGCAAGCGGAACGTGATTGCCTGGCTGCCCTCGCTCCGGATCGTTTCGCCGCCGGGGGAGCTGCGGCTTCCCGTGTTCATCGCCGATACGACGTTTGAAGCCGTTCCGGCTATTTTCACTTCGGAGATTTTCTACGATCCGCTTCGCCTGGAGCCAGTCGGAGTGGAAACGTCCGGCGCCGCTTCGGAACAGGCGTCCATTACGTGGAAGGTGCCGCGACCGGGTCTCCTTCGCGTAGAGGCCTTGCCTGCGTTTCAACCTGCGCCGAGAAACGTCCTGTACGTGGCGGTCTTCCGGGTCCTCGGAAAACCGGAGGCGGAGAAAACGCCGCTGATCCTGCCCACGGTTAAAGCATACGCGCGATGCTGCCCCGTCGTCGGCCAGGATACCAGCGGGACCGTGCTGATCGACGGCTTCTGCGCCCGTCTGAGCCGGAAGCGCGCGGGCATTGCCCTCAATCCCGGCAGACCGAATCCGGTCAGGACCGTTACGACGTTGGAATATTCCCTTGCCGAATCCTCGCCGGTCACGCTTTCCGTATATAATCTTAGAGGGAAAAGAATAGTCGTCCTCGTGGATGGAACGCTGGAAGCCGGAACATACACAGCGCAATTCAATGCTTCATCATTTCCATCAGGTGTGTATTACGCGGTGCTGCGCACTCCCGGGGAAGTCGTAATGCGGATGGTGATGGTCGAAAAGTGAATTCGACCGCCCCCCAATTCATGTTGCTTCGATAAACCTGGCCATCAGGAGAACATCATCGTAGGCGCCGTCCAGCTTCCGCGCTTTCTTCAGGACACCTTCCACCACGAAATCCAACGTTTCATAGAGCTTTATGGCCGGTGCGTTGGAGATGAAGACGCCCAGCTCCACCCGCTCGAATCCCGCTTCTTCCGCCTTCCGCAGCGCCGCTTCCATGAGCTTCCTGCCAATACCACGCCTTCGGTAGTCTTTCGATACGCCCATACCCAGCCGCCCGCAGTGCGTAAACCCTTCCCATTTCAAGCGAGTGATGTCGCACCACCCCACGACTTCCTCCCCGTCGACGGCTACGAAGTGCAACGCGCCGGCAGCCAGATTCGCAAGGACGTACTCACGGATCGCATCCAGCGGAGGCGCTTCGACGAACGCGATGAATTTTCGCTCGCGCGCGACCGCATCGAGGCATCGATGATAGCTCTCGATGTACTTCTCCTCCAGCGGGATGATCCGGACGCCATCTGGCGCGGCGCTCATCTCCCGGTCTCCACGGTTCCGGGAAGAATACCGAGGTCCGTCAAAATTGCCCTGGCAACCGGTATGCGCGTTCCCGATATCAAATCGAGATCACGATCCTCCATGTTCAGCGCAAAGAAAAACACGCCGTCGTCCCTCTCGACATAACCGACAAACCACCCGAGGAACCTGCCGTTTTCCCGGCTGCTCAATCCCGTCTTGCCGCTCAGCGTATATGAACCGGTTTTTTCCAACACGAGAATGTCCTTTACGATGTTCGTCGTCCTCTCCGATACTCCCAACAGGTTGTTGTAAAATTTCCTCAGGAATTCAACCTGTTCGTCGGCGGAGATCTTCAGCGTGCTTCCCAGCCAGAAGCGGTCGATGCCTCCGGAGATGTCTTCGTTTCCGTACGCCATCTTTTCAAGGTAGCTCTTCATGTTTCGCACGCCGATGCGGCGGGCTGTTTCCTGGTAGTACCAAACGACCGAGTATTTTATCGCCGTGGCCAGCGTGTGACTTCGGGTCCAATGCAGGAATGGTTCCCTGTTCCACCACTCCTGTCGCGGAACGCGCACGCTATCCCACTCGATGACCGTGTTTTCATCCTCGAGAACCGATGTTTCGAGCGCGATGATGGAATGCGGAATCTTGAACGTGGAGGCGGGCGTGAATCGTTCACGGCAGCGTTGCTCATTGTAACGAATGAACTCATCGTTCCGGGCGTCGTACAGGACGAACGCCGCCGCATCCACACCGGAGAAATAATGCTCCAGGTCCGGTCCACAGGATGGAAAAATCGAGAGTAAAACCAGCAGCCCGGCGGCTTTGAAGAGATCGGCGAAAGTGTTCATCAGCAAGATCGGATTGGTTGTATCAGCCCTCAAGTCGATTGAGAACCGATGTGCAGCTTGTGCCGGTACGCCCGGTTCACCAGGAAGAGAACCCCTGTAAGCGCAGCGGGACCGGAGATGACCAGCAGGGCAGTCCAATGAAAATTCCCCCGGAAAAACAGCGGGTACGTTGCCGCCAGCACAAGGAACAGGATTCCTCCGATCCATTCCCGGCGCCAGGCAATCGCGAGAACAACCAGGACAACACCCGCGGGAATCATGTGGATAAGCAGGGCGAGTACGGCTTCCCAAAAACCGTAGCCCTCATTGAACACATCGAAAGAGAAAAGGCCCAGGAACGCGGCGAACAGGA
>JAADGX010000133.1 GCA_013152135.1 Chlorobiota bacterium | reverse complement strand
ATGTTCCGCTTCAGACACAGGCGATGATTCGTTATTTTGCGTTTTCATCATTCTCTATCAGCGACTGACAGCTATAATGATTCCAACTATTCCGGCAAGCTGAGACATCACGCCGAGAGTGGTCAGAGCTATATCCCAAAAACGGACTTCGGGAACTTCGGGGACCCAGATCGTATCACCCGGCTCCAGTTTGTAGCTATCGAGATCCTCCGCGTCAACCAACTCCCCGGTACGTGCCTTGACAATACGGACATCCCCTTCATTGGATCTCCAGCCAAAGCCTCCGGCGGCGGCAACATAATTCAGGTAATTCCAATCCGGATTATAAATCACGTTGCCGGGGCTGTTCACCTGGCCGATGATACTTATATAATTTTTCTTTTTCGGCACTTCAATGACATCACCATCACGCAGAATAATATCCTCGGAGGTATCACCGAGAATGAACAGATCTTTGAAATCCACTACCATTTGTCCTCGTCGCTCACGGGATCGAGCCTTGAAATACTCGTATTCATCCTCCCGCATGTCGGCGGGAGACATCTTCTTCAGTCGTTCGTATTCGCGGTCCCGCTCTATTTCTGATCCCCGCCTTGTTACGGTCGCTTCCTCCAACGATGCGTCCTCCGTGAATCCGCCGGCGCGTCGTATCAGGGTACTGAGCCTTGTCCCACCTTTTTCAACAGGATAGACGCCGGCATACTTTACTTCTCCGTACAAATACACAAGTCTCCTGAAATGATACCGGGGATACGCGCGTACCAGCACCAGGTCTCCAGGCCTCAGTTCGATATTCTGCGATTGATCTTCAGGGTAATCGTTCAGGTTAATGAAAATCCGGTACGTGGAGACATTGTCCTTCTTGAATCGCACGACTTCAACACTGTCGAGAAAAGCCGAGGCTCGAAAACCCTGGCATACTTCGATGGCATCGAACAGTCGCTCACCGGGGATATAATCTATCCACCCTTCCTTCCCTACCGCCCCCAGCACTCCAACCATCTGGTCGCGCGGAGGAAAATAAATCACGTCGCCACCGGTGACAAAAGGGTTTCCCGAAAGATCGCCCAACCGGTAATATCGGAGCAGGTCGGCGGTCTCGACCTTGCCATTCAGGCGCCGAACAATGATGTTGCGCAGGCTGGTCGTATCAGGGATAACGCCACCGATACGTTCCAGGGTTTCCGATACACGTGCCGATGCCGGCAAAAGGACGACGCCCGGATTCTTGATAGCGCCCGCCACCGTCACTTTCACCTTTCGAGCTTTGGCCAAGCTCACAAGGATTTCCGCCTTGGGGACACTGCGCCGTATTTGTTTTTCGATCACCGCTCGAACCTCGCGCAAAGTCAAATCACGGACATAGATCTTGCCGAGACTGGGAATGATGATCGCTCCATCCGAGTTGACCACGGGTTTGTAGGAATAATACTGCGTCCCGAAGATGCTGATCGCTAATTGATCCGCTGGCCCGACGATGTACGTGGAATCGACGACGGGGATTTCCAACGCCCCTTCTTTTTCTTCCTCCGTGATATTCTTGGCTTGTCTCCGGAGCTGGTTTTCTCTCTGCGTACCGGTTTCGATCTGGCTGAATAACCACCCGGGGCAAAGAAGGAGAATAAAAAGAACCACGAGGAAACATCCTCGTAATAAACAGACCTTTTCATTCACGGCAATCCCCTCCCGCGTGCATAATGTCGCGTTTGAAAATTTTCACGGACGGAAATATCGAAGCTTCGTGGCTACCCCGGCGATAAGCAGCATGCACACTGCGACGCCAAGAAACACGCCGGTTTCGCCTTCCAAGGAAACCAAGACGCCGAGAGTCCCAAACGCCCCGCTCCAAGCGTACAAGGTTAGCACCGCATGCTTCTGATCCATTCCCATCATGTCGATCAGCCGATGATGAATGTGGAGGCGATCAGCACGGAACAGGTGTCGTTTGTGCGCGGCACGACGCAAGATGGTTAACACCATATCAAAAAGAGGTATCCCGAGAACGACAACCTGCGACAACAGGCTCTCCGGTCGGTGCTGGAACTCAACATGGTGAATCATGAGGACGGAAAGGATGAAGCCTAAAAACAGGCTCCCGGTGTCACCCATGAATATTTTCGCGGGGTGGAAATTGAAATACAGAAATGCGAGTGTGACCGAAACAATTATTGTTGCTAAAAATCCTCCTCCCACGTCTCCATGAATAATTGCAAGAATGCCAAGAAACCCTGCGGCGATGGCGACTATTCCTGCAGCCAGACCATCCAATCCATCAATCAAGTTGATGGCATTGCATAGGGCTGAGACCCATAGAATCGTGAACGGTACGGAAAGCCAACCAAGTTCAACCGGGCCCCAGAACAGCGTCGGGATGCTTCTGATTTGCATCCCCGCCAGTACAAGCAAGCCGCCGACTGCTACCTGGACCGAAAACTTCTGGATGAAATTTAAACCATGTAAATCATCGAACAGACCAGCCAGAAGAAGGAGGATCGACGCCAGTATCAACCACGGCATGACCGGCAAAAAAATCCGGCCGACCTCATCGTTGATGGCCATGGCCAGACTCATGGTTAAAAACAAGGACAAGATGAATGATACCCCGCCAATATTCGGGATCCCTTCCTGGTTTACCCGGCGGGGAGATGGGGAGTCGTAAAAACCAAACCTTTTCGCCAGGTTGCGTACAAAGGGTGTGATAACCAGCGTTGTAGCAAATCCAATGGTAAACGTAAGCAACAAGCTTACTAAGAAAGGATCAGGAATAAGAGTCTGAATGAATATCATGAATTAGGCGCCGCCTTCGAACGTTACAAGTCACAACAACGGTGTGTACCGAGGGCGGGACTTGAACCCGCACGCCCTTGAAAGGACCCGAGATTTTAAGTCTCGTGCGTCTACCAATTCCGCCACCCCGGCGTGGATTTGTTGTATTTCGATGTTGTGATCAAGGTATGTGCTTCCTTTCCTTTGAGGCGACGGGCGGATTCGAACCGCCGAATAACGCTTTTGCAGAGCGCTCCCTTAACCACTTGGGTACGTCGCCGGAGCAAGCATTAAGATAGCTACTGGCGTTTCAAAAATCAAAGGATATTTGCATCGCCCGACGTTCCACGAACGCCCCTCTACCGAATCATCCCCCATGATTGCCCGTATCCAACTATCAATGCATGCGAACCCCATTCCTCGAGTTTGAATTATTCTCAACTTTCAGTATCCTTTCGCCTGGAGATCATTGAACCTCTCGTTGCATACACATTCGCTTCACCGTTCTTCTTGGACTCATCCACACAACATCGTCACACCAAACCATTGACCGCGATCGTTCGGAAAGCCTTTACAGGAAACAGCCTTGCAATTGCTCTGAAGATACTCCTCGTACTGTTGCTCATAGTTGGCAGTTTCTCGCAAATTGAAAACGGTCTTGCCGACAACGGCGATTATTCCAGGGTGATGACGTGGGTTTCTTCCGGCCCTCTCGGGTTTTCACAGAACTGGCCTTCGGCAGGGACTCCGGATTATCAGGACCGATTTTTCAATTATTGGCTCCCCTATTGGAACCTCGATTTCCCCTTGCGTTCCCGCTGGGTCACTTCAGTTTTGCTTCTTTGGATCCCCGGCGTTCTTCTGAATATGTTGCTGATCTCTCCGTCCATCCTGTGGTTGCCCATGCTTTCAATAGCGCCACGATTACTAAGCATCGCCTTGCTTTTCGCACTGTTCCGGTGGATCGAAAAACGCACCTCGTCATACCGGTCTTTGCTGTATCTTACATTATGCCTTCCGTACGTACTCATCGCGATCAACACTGACTACCTCGCTTACTTCAGCACTTTTTACCAGGAACCGGCAAGCATGGTATTCCTCCTGTGGCTTGTAGCGGCTTTTATTTCCTACAGAAGAAAAGACAGGCGCTCCGTGCACTTCATAACGCTTGCCGCGTTGGTATTCCTTGTCACCGAAGCCAAGTTCAGCAATATCTACTGGCCCTTGCTGGCAGGCGCCGTGACATACCTTTTCTACTTGCAAAACGTTCCGCGCAAACGAGCCATCGCATACATGAGTTTAATCGTGTTGCTC
>JAADGX010000265.1 GCA_013152135.1 Chlorobiota bacterium | reverse complement strand
CTTCCGCCACCGGGTTTCCATCCAGGGTCCCGTCGCGGCATCCCGGGTGGAATGCGCCGCCTGGCAGCAGCGTTCGCCGATGATTTTCAAGCGCCGTGCTGTACGCCGATACGCCGGGCAGGAACATCTTCGGCCCGCCTCCGAATCCCGCGAAGTAATGATGCACTACCGTTCCCACAACCACGACCCGGTCGGCTTCCACCACCACGCGGTTAAGTTTCACGTCGGTTCCATATCGAGTCGTCCCCGCGTAAACGCAATCTTCTTCCGCTCGCGCACGGTGTTCAACGACAGTATAGGCGTCGCAGATTTCTCCGCCGAGCATGGCTCGTCTTTGCTCCCCTGACTGCGGCATGTGCGTTCCGTTGGCGATGAGAATAGTTACGTCACGCCTTGCTATTCCACACTCGTGAATGCGATGCAGCACCAGCGGCAGGATGCGATCCAGCATGCAATAACGGGTCTTGTCGGGAACGAGTACGGTGACGCGATGGCTGCCGTTGAGAAACTCGGGAAGAGTTGGCGAGGAAACGGGATGCTCCAGGGCCGCATTCAGCAGAGCGCCGGGAGGCCGCGGCCGTGGCAGGGAACGGACATAAAGATGCCGGCATTCGCCGGCATGGTCAATCGTTGCTGTCTGCGAACTCTCTCCGTATGGAAGAGAGATGCGCACTACTCGTTGTTGGCGACGATCTCAAGACTTGGACGAACCGTGAGCGAGTTTTTCTGGAAAATAAGGATGCGCTCGTAATCTCCGACAATGATGCGATCATCGGTAACGAGTATGCACCGTGGCGAAATGAACCCGTTAATTGTTACCGGATCGATATAGTCTTCAAGTATGCCGCCTTTGTTGTACTTGATAACCACGTTGGCGCCCGGATCGGTGATGTAGAGATCGTTCGTCTTTTCATCAAACGCCATCCCGGCGGGATGAACAAATCCTTCCTTCAGTTCCTGGAGCACGGACAATTCCTGGGGATCAAGCAGAAACACCTTCGCCGCCCGTTCGTCGCTGACATACAATCCTTTTGCTGTATAGAGCATATGCCGGGCATTTTTAAATAGGCCCTTGGCGCTGCTCCCGTCCTGCTCTTTCCCGAACTTGTCAAAAACCTTGACGCCTTCCTGGTCCAGCACGTAAATCATGTCTTTCTCATCCACGGCGATATCACGCGGGTCTTTCAGGGAACCGCTGAAAATTCGTTCCAGCTCCGCTTCCCGGTTGTACATTCGAATCGCATTCTCGCCCCCGTCAACCACCAGCATCGAGTTGTCGCTCAGGAAGGCCGTTCCGCGGGGCTCGGACCGCTGACCCTGGAGGGCGATTTCGAGCGTGTACTCTCCGATGCTGTTCAACCACTGCACGATACCCACGATCGGATTTGAAATAACGATATTGTCTTTCAGCAACGTCATGTATTCCAGGTGATCAATCTGGGTCTGGGCGGTCTTCACTAAATCGTAGGGAGTGTCCATGGGCTGGGTCCCCACCACCTGGAAGAAATCACATTTGAAACCCGAGCTCAATGATGTCAGGCCAACGTAACCCGAACGATACCTGAGCGCTTCCAGCACCAGCTCGTGATTCTGCACCTTTACGGAATACGTGCGCTTGACGGGATCAACCTCGACCTTGATCGTTACGAATCCATCCTTGGGTGCCAAGTATGAAACGCGGCGTGTGACTATGGGCTCGCCATTGTAACTCAGGTATCCCGTCACCATTTCATGTCCTTCCAGTATCGCATAATGCGCCATTACCGGTGCGGTGTAATCGTTCAGGCAAAATATCACGCCGCCTTTTCCATTCCCGATCCTCGCTTCTATATAATACGGTTTCGTCCGCATGATGTACTTCGTGTTGAACAAGTACGATCGCTGACCGCTGGTTGCCCGCACGTAGGAATCCTCCACCGACCAACTCCCGTTGACCTGCTTCCAACCATCCGCGAGACCGTCGTCGAAATCGTCGGCAATCCAGGCCGTTTGTGAAAACGCCGCTTGGGCGATCATGATGACCACCAGGAAAAGAAATGATGTCATTCGAAACATAAGAGCTCCAGTATGCCTGTGGATCACAGAAAATATATCTCTTGAAAGTATCAAAGAATCCGTTGAAATAAAAGAGCCACACCACGAGAAAGGATCATTCGAGTCGCGCGTAGATGTCCATAATAAGCTGGATATTCTTTGCCGCGTCGAAATGTTCCCGTGCAAACCGGCATCCTTCCTCCCCCATCGCCGACGCCACTTCAGGTTTTTCCAGTATCGCGGTGATGGCTTCTGCCAGCGCATCCGGATTTCCCGGCTCGACCAGCAAGCCGGTCTTTCCGGGGACAACCAGCTCACGGGGCCCCCCGAGGTCCGAAGCGACCACCGGCCTGGCCATGGCGGCGGCCTCGATAATCGGCCTGGCGAAATGCGGCACCGTCGACGGAAAACAAACAAGATCAGCGGCGGCAATGTACGGAACGACGCGCGAAACATTGCCGGTAAAAACGATCCTCTCCCGCCGCGGTATTCCCTCCACGATGCGGTTGACTTCGCGCGCGTATTTCCACTTTCCGCTCAATATCGCGCGCATGCTTTTTTCAGGCACTTCACCAGCCACGAGAAACCAGTAATCCGAATATTCCGCCAGGATGCGCTCCGCCGCCCGGACGAACTCCTTCGTCCCCTTGATCGGGTTCACACCACCCAGCATCAACACCACCTTTTCAGTCGGGCCGATTTCATAGCGCGCACGAACGGAATCGCCATCCATGTTGCGATCGAACACGGAAAAATCGATGAAGTTGTATACCACCCGGATCTTCGGGGACGGGATGAGCTGCTCGGCATCGTATCGGCAGATTGGAATGACGGCGTCGGCATAGCGATGGATACAACGACGGACAATCGCCTTCCGCACTCCCAGGTATCCCCTTGCCAAGGGCTCCCGCACGTGCCAGACGACCTTCGTCGTCTTGCTCGCCGCGGCCGCGAAGGCGAACAGCGTGGAAGTATTAAGATGCACTATGTCGACGGGATGCAAGCGCAGGAACCGCTTCGCTTTCCAATACGATACCGGGATCATCAGCGCTTTGAACAGAATCTTCGGCGCCTGCCACCACCGGTACCAGAGCACGTTCGTATGACTGAAATCGTGAATCCCTTTTGAGACGAAGGTCGTGATGCCTTCCCGCCGGAACAGATCGACTGCTTCGCTGTCGTAGATACACAACACCATAGGCTCGAAACGCGACCGATCCAATCCCCGGATAGTATAGAGCAGGCTCAGTGGCGCACCGCCAATTCCTTTTCCATGATGAACATAGAGTATCTTTTTCATGAACCGGGATTCTTCGCCTGCATCAGTAAATAAACCTGGAGCAATCGCGATCTTCGCCTTCCCCGCCGGGTCAGACGTATTCGAATTGCGCGGTAAAATGCCTCAGCATCGGCGCTTCTTTCACGATGCGCACCCCACGCAGCAATTCACGATTCCGTACGAGCTCTTCAAAAACTTCCACCACGTAATCCATGTGGCTCTGGGTATAGACTCTCCGGGGAATGGCGAGACGCACCAACTCCATGGGCGCCGGTACCAACTTTCCGTCATCGTCGTATTTACCGAACATCACGCTGCCGATTTCCACGGCCCGCACTCCGCCTTCCAGGTACAATCCGCACACGATCGCCTGGCCGGGATATTGCTCGACCGGGATGTGCGGACACATCGCCTTGGCATCCACGTATACCGCGTGGCCGCCCGGCGGCTGCAAGATGGGAACTCCCAGTTCGGCAATGTGGTCAGCCAGGTAGGCAGTACTGATGATCCGGTAATGGAGGTAGTCCTCGTCCAGGACTTCGTCCAGGCCTTGCGCAATCGCTTCCAGGTCTCGACCGGAAAGTCCGCCGTAAGTCGGAAAACCTTCCGTGATAATGAGGATATTACGGAACTGCTGGGCCCACTCCTCGTTGCGCAAGGCGATGAACCCTCCCATGTTGACGAGAGCATCTTTCTTTGCCGACATGGTGCATCCATCGGCATAGGAAAACATCTCCTTGGCAATTTCCAACGGCGTCTTATCGGCGTATCCCGGCTCG
>JAADGX010000296.1 GCA_013152135.1 Chlorobiota bacterium | reverse complement strand
CAGTTTGATAGATACGCGCAACGCGACAAAAAGAGTTCGCGGGAAAAAGGAAAATGTCATTTTACTTGGCGATGGTGTATAACACGTGTTAAGGATTCACCTATTAACTTACTTAACTGGAATAAATCCAATAAAAAGAATTTCTCCGTGGTGTAAATGCTTGCATTATTCACGAAAAGGTTATTAACTTTACAAAGAGCTGTAATTCATATGTTTCACAAATAAACGGATAGAGTAATGCCAACGTATTTTGTATTAGGACATTCCAGCATCCCCGATGTCGTTTTGCGCGGTCGTGACGGCGACAAAAACCGCGCGAAAGCCCTGGCTGAAATTAATCGATACGTGCAGGAGAATAGTCTTTATCTTGATCGCCCTTTGACAATCGACGATCTCGGTGTTCGGCCACCGAAAACAAAGCCGCGCGGAACCGGCACACGGAAGCGCAAAAAAGGTGTTGGTCGTAAAGCGAATTTCGCCCTTCTTGCTAAACCGCCGAAGAATATCGAAGAAGCCCAAATGCAAATGGAGCTTCTCGAACAAAAGAAATCGGAGCTTCGCAGTTTCTTCCAGGAAGAAGTTAACGTTCAACGCCGTCGCCTGGCAAAACTCGAGTCTATGATCAAGAAATAACGATGACTTTGTTGGTGTTAATTGAAAGGCTCCTTTTGCGGGAGCCTTTCTCATGTTTAACCAGTTCATGATCAACAAGTGAAGAAAACATTTCTTTCCGTCGTCGGCGCAAGGCCGAATTTTATGAAAATCGCACCCCTCCACAGGGAACTGCTACAACATCGTGATAATATCGATCACGTGATTCTCCACACGGGTCAGCATTACGATGAAAAAATGTCCAAGGTTTTTTTCGATGACCTTGACCTTCCGGAACCCGATATCTACCTCGGCGTCGGCTCGGGAACACATGCGGAACAAACCGGTCATATCATGATCAAGTTCGAAAAAGTTCTCGCGGAAGTCCGGCCGCACCTCGTCATAGTGGTTGGAGACGTGAATTCAACCCTGGCTTGCTCGGTAACCAGCGCCAAGATGGGAGTGCCCATAGCGCACATCGAAGCGGGATTGCGCAGTTTCGACCGCTCCATGCCGGAAGAAATAAACCGCATGGTTACGGATATCCTGTCGGATTTCCTGTTCGTAACGGAGGAATCCGGCGTTGTAAATCTCCGGAACGAAGGCATTGCGCCGGAGAAAATTTTCCTTGTCGGCGACGTCATGATTGATTCGATCGTGTATTACCGAGAGAAAGCAGCCCGCTCCACGATTTTCCGGACATTGAACGTCTCCCCCGGCCACTATACGCTCGTAACAATCCATCGCCCCAGCAACGTCGATAACCGGGAAAATCTCGAAAAGATTCTTCAAATATTCACCGAACTGCAAAACGACACACGGCTTGTTTTCCCCGTTCATCCACGCACACGGAACCGCATGAAGGAATTCGGTCTGTACGAATCCTTCCGCTCCTTGCCACACCTCATCCTCTGCGACCCGATCGGGTATCTCGATTTTCTCGCGCTCATGGAACGCGCCGCGCTCGTTCTCACCGATTCGGGCGGCATACAGGAAGAGACAACGTTCCTTCAGGTTCCGTGCATTACGATCCGGGAAAACACCGAACGGCCTGTTACGATAGAACAAGGAACGAACCAGTTGCTGGGTACGAACGTCCCGCTCGTGGTGCAAAAAAGCAGGGAGGCATTGAACGGGAAGACAAAGATGAGTATAATTCCTGCATTATGGGACGGCAAAGCCGCCCAGCGCATCATCAAGATTTTGATGGACACGTTTTTCTCATGAAATATTTCTTGACCATCCTTCCACTTGCCATGCTGGTGGTGTGGATCCAGAATTCTTCCGCCCAGGTGAGCCCCGGCGAAGAGTCTTCGCTGCAGCTTTTACTGGGCGGAGGCGAAAAATCGAACGCCGAAACGGTCCGGCAACCCACCGGTGAGCAGATGCCGTTTTCCCGGACGATCGACCCCGATTATTACGTATGCGGCCCGGGTGACCAGATGGCGCTCGTGCTTACAAAGCCTTTCAACCTGACGACGCCGCTCGTCGTCTCCGCGGATGGCTCGCTCGTGATTCCACGCGTTGGCGCCGTCCATGTCGCCGGACTTACGCTCAGCGCGGCTCGCGCGACGGTGTTTTCGACGCTCCAGCAAAAATACCCCGAAGTCCAGGGAACGCTTTCTCTTCTTCAATCCCGGCCGATCATCGTCCAGGTTGTCGGGCAAGTCAAGTCGCCAGGGATCATGAACGTTACTGCGGGAACCCCGGTATCCGTCGCTCTCATGCTGGCAAACGTTGAACCGGAAACAAAAGCGGCCTCCGGCTTTACCCCTCCCGCTCCCGGAGCGCCCAACGTCGGATACCGCGCGCGCCTGGCACGGCGATACTTCGGCTCCAACGAATCCGACCCCCGATCATTGCGCCGCATCACGATCCGGCACACGGACGGTTCGACCGACCGCGCAGACCTGATTCGATTCCTGGCGACCAACGACCCCGCCTTCGATCCTTTCCTGCGGGAAGGTGACGTTGTCGTCGTTCCTCCTCGCCAGCAGAACGCGCCATCGATAGGCATTTTCGGCGCCGTCAGGAGTCCGGGATCGTTCGAATTCCTGCCCGGCGATAAACTCTCCGATCTCGTCAAGATGGGATTCGGAATACGTCACGACGTGGACATCACCAGCGCCACACTTTTCCGAAGCAATGGAGAAAACGTCGCCTTGTCCGTGGAAGATTTGCTCCGCGCGACACCGAACCCGGATATCCCTCTCCAACCAGGTGACCGGCTCATTGTCTTTGCCAACTTCACCCGTGCGTCCACGGGGTCGGTTGCGGTTGACGGCGAAGTTCGATCGCCGGGGGTGTTCCCTATCGTTCCCGGCGTCACACGGCTGACGGAAGTCGTGAAGGCCGCGGGAGGATTTACGGGCAACGCCTGGCCCTCGCTATGCGAACTGTATCGTCGCCAGATCGGGATAGACGGCGCACCGATCGACCTGAACAGGGAAGCAGCCCTGAATTTTCAACGGAGCAACTTGTACGTCGAGGATACGCTTCACTGGCGAAATGACAGCCGGGTTCGCGAAGGCAAAGTCGCGGTGGATTTTCACCGACTGTTCGTCCTGAATGATTCCACCGCTGACGTCGCCCTCGAAGACGGGGACATCCTCCTGGTTCCGAGAAATACCGGCACTGTTTATGTCTTCGGCCAGGTGAACAATCCCGGTTTCATTCCTTACGTTGAAGGAAAAGATTTCGACTGGTACATCGAGCAGGCAAAAGGTTACGCGGAAGAAGCGAGCACCGGCCGGGCGCGAATCATCAAGGCGAATACGCGCGCCTGGATGGATCCGGATGATACCGTTATCGAACCCGGCGACATGATCTTCGTACCCCATACACCATTGGTCCGTTTATCCACGACGAGCGACATCCTCTCCGTGGCCGCATCCATAATCGGCGCCGTCACCGGAATCACGTCTCTCGTGATTGCAATCTTACGGTAACACGCTGGAGGGAAACCCACCTTTGCGATCCGGCCTGGCATGGAAGAATATTCCAATGAGGTGGTGGAGGAACATCGTTTTGCTGGCCGCGTTGGCGGTACTTGTCCTCCAAACCATCGACTACCTGAACTTCGCCATCGACGATGTCTTCATCACGTTGCGCGTTGTGGAGAACGTCGCCCACGGCCGCGGATTCGTGTATAATCCCGGAGAATTCGTCGAGGGATACTCCAACTGGCTCTGGGTCGTTTTACTGAGCGTGCCCGCCGTGCTGTCCATCTCGCAACCCGCAACGGAATTCGGCCTGCTCTGGGCGGCGAAAATATTGAGTTACGTTTTTGCGCTGGGCACGATATCGCTGACGTATTTTCTCGCCCGCAGATTGTTTTCGCGATCGAGTCTCAAAGACGTGTTTGCCTGGGTCGCCGTTCTCGCCCTGGTATCTTGCGCGCCGTTCGTGCTCTGGGCCATGAGCGGCATGGAAACGTTGGCGTGCGCGTTCTTCTTCACCCTGGCCGTGTACATCGTAACCGTGATTTTCTCCGGCAATGAGCCCTTGCATTCCGTGCCG
>JAADGX010000167.1 GCA_013152135.1 Chlorobiota bacterium | reverse complement strand
CGGATCACCCATATTCCCAGCGGGGTTGTCGTGTCATGCCAGAATGAACGTTCGCAGCTTCAAAACAAGCAGAACGCGTTGCGGCTGTTGAAGTCCCGCTTGTATCAACTCGAGCGCCAGAAAGAAGAAGAACGGTTGAGCGTCATCGAGGGAACAAAGAAAAAGATCGAATGGGGAAGTCAGATACGGTCATATGTTTTTCATCCGTACAACATGGTGAAAGATCATCGCACCGGAGTTGAAACGAGCAATGTGCAGGCGGTCATGGATGGACAGATCGACGAATTCATCCACGAATACCTCTTGCAGTTCGGCAACGTCCCCAGCGGAAAGGTTCATTCCGCACCCGCGTCATAGTATTTCGGCACAGTAAGTACTTTCAAGTATTGTCCTTCGAACTTCACATTGCTTCCCGGTATCTTCGGGCGAGGAACCTCAGCGGATTTCTGTCTTTCATGACGCTTGTGGCCATCCTGTCGGTCGTGTTGGGGACGGCCGCCTTGATCATCACTTTCACTATTATCGACGGTTTCGAAAGGGATATCCGGCAGAACCTGTTCGGTTTCTCCTCGCATGTACGCGTGGGAACGTTTCGTGGCAGCACCGTTCCGGATGATGCTTCCAGGATCAAAACGATAGAAAATGTTCCCGGTGTGGCGGGTGTGTACCCGTTCCTTGAGAAAGAAGCGATCATCGTGACTCGTGATAATATCGACGGTGTGATGGTAAAGGGGTTGCCTCAGAAAACCGACCTGTCGCTTATCAAGGCGAGGATGGTAAGTGGCGAGTACACCCTGGAGCGACAAAACGGAAAGCCGTCGCTTATCATGGGAAAAAGACTTGCCTCGCGTTTGTCCTTGAAAGTTGGTGACAAAGTTGTTCTGTTTTCCGTCGGTAAGCTGGAGCAATTCGCCAGTACTCCAAAGGTGCAATTCGTCATCCGAGGACTCTATGAAACCGGGATGGCGGAATACATTGATGACCAATTCGTTCTCACCGATCTGCGAACGGCTCAGAAGCTTTTTTCGGCTCCTGGACGCATAAACGGGTACGACGTTCGTTGCGTCGATCCGGGGCGGGCGGATGCGATAGCGAACGCCCTGCAATTGAAAATCGGGTACCCGTTCGATCCGCGGTCGGTTTTTTCCATTTACCGCAACTTGTTCGTGTGGATCGATCTTCAGCGCGAGCTTATTCCCGTCGTCATCGGCACGTTGATTTTCATCTCCGCATTCAATGTCATCGCCACCTTGTTGATGTTTGTGACCGAACGCACACATACCGTCGGGGTGCTGCGGTCCCTGGGGGTGTCACGCCGATCTATTCGCAGGATATTTCTCGTCCAGGGTGGGCTGATCGGAATTGCGGGCGCCGTGGCCGGGGCGTTCCTGGCCTTTGTTTTGTGTTACGCTCAGCAGGAGTTCCATTTCTTTTCCCTGCCGGAAGGCGTGTACTACATGGTGACAGTGCCCATTTATATGAGGGCCGAGGTATTTGCTCTTGTAATTGCCGGGGCAACTGCGCTGAGTTTTATCGCTTCCTACATTCCGGCTTTACTCGCTTCCCGTCTTGATCCCGTCACGGCCCTGAGGTTCTTCTGATGGTTTTCGAATTTCAGGTAGCACGACGGTATCTTTTCGGACGGAAGCGGTTCAGCTTCATTCGCGTTATTTCCCTCTTGGCGACGTTGGGCATTACGTTCGGGGTGGCCGCGCTTATCGTGGTGTTATCGGTATTCAACGGCTTCGGAGAACTCGTAACCTCCATCCTTCAAGATTTCGACCCTCATGTACGGGTGGAAAACCCGCAAGGTATTTCCAGCTCGGAGGTTACTTCCTTGATGGAGGAATTTAAGGGCATGCCCGAGGTTCGAAGCGTTGCGCCCGTCATCCAAAAGAAAGCAATGGCTGTCCGGGGCCCATACAACGCTTTCATCACGGTGAAAGGAGTGAGGGGAGACGATCTTCCATTGATTTCGAATATTTTGAAGAAGTACGTTCTCGGCGCCGCCCCCGCGGATGGAAGGGCTGAAATAGGTCTTGGGGTGGCGCTTGCCGACAAGCTTCATGCGCTGGTAGGAGATACGGTTACGCTGGTTAGCCCGGCTGGAATGCAAAACATCTTAACACAATTTGTCTTTCCGACGGTACTCCAGTGTCGTGTATCGGGTATTTTCCAAAGCGATAACAAGATGTATGATGGCTCGTTTTCATTTATCCCGTATGATCAAGCCCAATCCCTTTTTCGTATGCCGGGAAAGGCGACCGCGCTGGAAATGCGTTTGTACGATGACGAAAAGAGCGACGAACTGAAAGCTTCCATCGAAAAGCAACTGGGTGCAGGATGGAATGTCCTTACCTGGTACGATCTTCATCGCGATCTGTATTCCATGATGAAAATTGAGCGCTGGGCGGCGTTCGTCATATTATCTTTGCTCATTGCGGTTTCCGGTTTCAACATTCTTGCATCACTGACGATGATGGTCATCGAAAAGAAGAGGGACATCGGGGTTCTGCGGGCGATGGGAGCAAATACAACAGGCATCCAGAGAATATTCTGGCTTGAAGGTGTTTACATCGGAGGTATCGGAGCGATTGCGGGCGCTGTCCTCGGCTTATTGCTCGTATGGATACAGGTGGAATTTGAAGTGTTTCGTCTCAGTTCCGCGTTCATCATCAGGGCGCTCCCGGTGAGCCTCCACGTTGTTGATGTCATCATCATCATGGTATGCGCATTCCTCGTAAGCATGATGGCCTCGATATACCCTGCCCGGCGCGCGGGCCGGCTTGTCCCGATTGAAGCCATTCGCTGGGAATGAACGTTGCGCGAAAGAGGGGTGAGAAAACTTCCTTGTGAGAGCGGAAGAGCGGAGCTATATTCCCGTGACGGATTTTATGAGCAACATAATCTTAACAGCCTTACATATTCAGAAAGTATTCAAGTCCGGTGACACCGACCTGGAAGTGTTGCGTGATGTGAACCTGACGGTTGAGAAGGGCGAAGTCGTCGTGATCATGGGGGCTTCAGGGGCTGGGAAAAGCACGTTGCTCCACATACTTGGGGCTCTCGATGTTCCCCGGGCGGGTACGGTCATCATCGACGGGCAGGACCTGTTTACGATGAACGATGTCGAACAATCGAAATTCCGTAACCAGCACATTGGTTTCGTTTTTCAATTTCACCATCTGCTGCCGGAGTTCACCGCTCTTGAAAATGTTGCGATGCCCGCCCTTATCCAGGGACGATCGTTTGCTCAAGCGAGGCGACGGGCCCTCGACTTGCTCGAGGCCGTTCAATTGACACAAAGGGCCCACCACAGGCCGTCGGAATTATCGGGCGGGGAGCAGCAACGGGTAGCGGTGGCGCGAGCCTTGATGAACGCGCCCAAGCTCGTTCTCGCCGACGAACCATCCGGGAACCTCGATGAAGAACACGGAGAGGAGCTGCACGATTTAATATTCAGTCTGGCACGTGAATGGAAGCAGACGTTTGTGATCGTGACTCATAATCCTGAACTTGGAAAGCGTGCGGATTCATCATACATTTTACATGATGGAATTCTTTCGTCAAACGAAAAAGATTCACACTCATCGGAGAATTCGTTGCCTGCGAATAATTCCTTGACATTTCCGAATTAAACTTTATATTAATGCTTGACCTTCAGCAATGGCTCCTCCCCTGGCCATTGTTGTACAAACAGGTCAAGCTCCACGACCCCCCCATCGTGGAGCTTTTTTTATGATGTGATTGGAGGAACAAGAACATGCCAAAGCAAAAACAGCGAAGAAAAACCGCGAAGCGAAGAAAAGTTCACACTCACGTGATTGAGCTGCCCGGGCGCGAAAATTACATTTTGATCCTCGTAGGAATCGCGGTTATCGTCCTGGGTTACATTCTCATGGCGATGGGCGGTCTCGAAGACGCTATTTCGATGGTTATTTCGCCGTTGGTTCTTATTCTCGGCTATTGTGTCGTTGTGCCCATCGGGATTTTGTATCGCAAGAAAAAGACACAGGCCAAGGAATGAGGCGGTCCAGGAGATAGGCAAAGTGAGAAGCTGGATGAATTTCAAGGTGATCAACAGGAGCATCGCGGCGGTGGTGTTCATGCTTGCG